>CAYJFO010000075.1:0-9247 GCA_964369645.1 uncultured Oscillospiraceae bacterium
GAAATACTACGTTTTTGCACCATCGGTGCAAAAATGCCGAGCGAAGCAAGGCAAGAAGTATTTCCCAAATCTTTACCGCAGGTAAAGATTATTTATATAATGTGAAGCATTATATAAATTTTCCATGTGGCTTTGCCACGTCAACGCCACGGCGTCTGCAATACTATTTTAAACTGCCCGACCATAGGTCGGATGCAGAAATATAAATAATCCTTCGGATTATTTATAACTATTCGTCGTATATGCTTTTGGAGCTATCAGTTTGTTCGTCCAAAACTTGATCGGACTCAACTTCAATAATCTCGTCATCTTCGTTTCTAAAGCTCTCGGATTTTGCTTTTTCTGCTTCGATTTTTTCTTGTTTTGATTTTTTGTAGACCTCGAGACTTCTCCTTACCATTATGACAAACAAGACACAAAACAAAGCGGTCATGCCGAGCATAAGCCATTGTAAAGAGGTGAACGGGCCTTCGTGGGCCAAAAGAGCGGATGCATTTGTGTAGATATAGTATGCAATTAAACCGGTTAACACATAAGAAAACATTAATCTTCTCCTTATTTTTTATACATTTTAACAGAAATTTCATAGTTGTGTCAACAATCACAGTTAAAAAAAGTTGTTTTAATTGACTGTAAAAGTCAATTATATTATAATAAAGTTTAAGCATTATTCACTATTAATAAAATCGGAGGTAACGAGTTGAGAAGAACAATCCTTTTACTTGCTGTTGCCTTTTTTTGTTTGGCGTTAAGTGGGTGTACCTCTGCGTTGATTGAAGACCTGCTTGAAGCCCCGTCGCTTACGACGGATCAAACCGCTATTATGCGAGAACTTTCCGAGATAACAACCGAAAAAGTTGTTTTGAAATATCCAACTTCCGGAACTATACGTGCGCCGATACAGTTCGTAGATCTTACGGGGGACTCGAAAGAAGAAGCTGTTGCGTTTTTTTCGGTTCCGGCTACCGGAATAATGACAAGAATTGCTGTTTTGTCGCAAAACGTATCGGGCGATTGGGAGGTTCTAAGCGAGATTGAGGGAGCGGGAACCGACGTTGTGTCGCTTAATTTGATAACGCTTAAAGATTCGACAGTCAATTATATTTTGGTTGAATGGGAATCGGTTAGTATAAACGAAAGAAAGGTTTCGATATACAACTTTTTGGACGGCAAGTTAAACATTGGTTTTGAAGAAAGATGTTCCGACATTCTTTTGACCGACCTTAACCAAGATAAATTTACCGAGTTTTGTTACATAGCCGAACCGCTTGTGCCGGGAGTTGCAAGGATTTACCTTGTTGATTATAAAGACGGGAAGTTCCAAACTATTGGGGAACATTCGCTTGAGGGCACGCTTGGGAACTCAAGCATGGTATATGGCAACTTAAATGACGGAAATCCGGCGGTGTTTGTCGACCAAACGGTTGAAGGCGAGATGAAAACAACCGAAGTTTTTATGGTTTCAAACGAAGACTTTATACGAGCGGATTATGTCGACGAATATGATATATCAACCGTTGCGTTAAGAAAAAACACAGATGCCGGAACAATGACATTTTCGCCCGATCTTGTGACATATATACCTTCATCTGCTGCGTTGCTTGAAACTATGCCGTCGCGCGACATCTTGACATACTGGTATTCGATTGGCAACGGGGAGATAGAATATGCCGCAAGTTCCTACTATTCAAGGGAATATGCGTATAATCTAACGATACCGCCTAGTTGGGTAGAGTTTGCGACGGTTACGGTGAGCGAGGAAAACACACGAAAACTTCAAATTTTGGACATGCGACCAACCGAACAAAACGACGAGCAAGAAGGCCCCCCACAGATGCCGACATTGTTGCTCGAGTTTGAGGTTTTGGGTCTTGGCGAGGATTCGACACATCTGACAGAAAACGGTTTCGAAATGCTTTCAAGCCAAGGAACATATAGATATTTTTTCAAATCATATGGTACACAGGAAGAAACAGAGTATATTAAAGATTATTTTTCGATTTCATAAATATTATAATTAATCATGAGGTTTAATATGAAAAGAATTCTTGTTGTTGAAGATGAACAATCCATTCGTGACCTGCTTACGCTTAACTTAAAACTTGCGGATTACGATGTCGTTTCAACCGACTCAGCGGAAAGCGCTGTCGAGGTTTACAACAAAAGCGAACAGAAATTTGATGTTGCGCTTTTCGACATTATGCTCCCGGGAATTAACGGGCTTACGCTTTGCGAGACGATCAGAAGAAAAGACAACAAGATAGGGATACTAATGCTGTCCTCCAAGTCGCAAGAACAGGATAAAATTGCGGGTCTTTCGATAGGCGCGGACGATTATGTTACAAAACCGTTTAGCACAGCAGAGCTAATCGCAAGGATAGACGCGGTTTATCGAAGATGTGCTAGCGCCGACGTTGTCCCTAAACAGGATATAAAAGAGATTAAAAGCGGGGAATTTGTACTTGACGTAAGTTCAAGAACCCTTACAAAAAACGGACAGCTTCTTGACTTAACACAAGTTGAGTTTCAGATTATGGAGATGTTTATGGAAAACCCAAAAACTGCCCTTGACCGAGACAGTATTTTGCAAAAGGTGTGGGGTAAAAATTATTTTGGGGATGTTAAGATAGTCGATGTAAATATACGTCGATTAAGAATGAAGATAGAGGACCAACCCTCCGAACCCAAAAATATTATGACTATTTGGGGTTACGGATATCGTTGGAACTCGTAAGACGGCGGAATATGACAGACATTCAAAAACCTTCAAAATTTAAAGGCATTACGTGGCGTTGGGCGATGGGTAGCTTGTTTTACATCATCGTTCTGTTGTTTGTTGCCATCTTTGCGATTTCATACTCTATGCGCGAAAACTACTACAGCGCCGCGGTTCAAGCGCTTGAATATCGCGTTATGCTTACGACAAACGCAATCCCAACCCGAATGCAAGCGTCAAACTCCGACCGATATCAATATATCTTTGACCTTGTCGAGAATTTTTCGGAAAAAGAAAAGTTCGAGTTTTGTATTCTTGGGTTTAACGGAAGAACGATAGCTTCTTCAAGCGGATTTCTTTCGTCTACCGACGAGTATTTGGACATTATTTCGGTTGAAAACAAACTTTCGGTTTACGAGGGTTACAACGTTAAACAAGAGCATATCATAGCGCTTACCGTTCCGTTAACCGAACCGGCCAACGAGATATATTACGTAAGAATTATAAGCTCGCTTGAAAACATAGATCAAGAACTTTTGGAAAATATCCAACTTCTAATCTTGGCGGGAGTTTTGATTTTGGCGTTTAGTATTTTTTCTGGAGCGTATTTTATACGTTCTATAGTTATGCCGATACGTAAGATAAGCATGAGCACAAGCACGATAGCTAATGGGGATTTTGATGTTCGTTTGCAAAAGAAACACAACGACGAAATAGGCATACTTTGCGACAACATAAACGATATGGCGGTCAAGCTTTCGGAAGCGGACAGGGTTAAAAACGAGTTTATCTCGTCGGTATCACATGAACTTAGAACGCCGCTAACCTCGATTAAAGGTTGGGCGGAAACGGTTCTTTCGGTCGGAAGACAGGACAAAGAGGTTTATACAAAGGGAATGAAGATAATCTCGCGTGAAACGGACAGGCTTTATCTCATGGTTGAAGATCTGCTTGATTTTTCAAGGCTTAAAAGCGGCAACTTGACGTTTGAAAAAGACTACATTGATATAATCGCCGAACTTTCCGACGCAGTTTTAACGGTAACCCAACAAGCGTGTAGGCTTAATGTTGATATAAGTTACGAAGAGCCTCCCGAACCCGCAATTGTTTTTGCAGATATAAACCGTATGAAACAAGTTTTTGTCAACATTCTTGACAACTCGATTAAATATTCCGCAATCGACGGTAAGATTAAAGTTGACACAAATATAAGTGAAAAATCGATTGTTATCTCGATAACGGATAACGGAAAAGGAATCCACCCCGACGAGATAGAAAAAGTTACCGAAAAGTTTTATAAAGGAAGCAACTCGGTTAAAGGTTCGGGAATTGGTCTTGCGGTCGTAAGCGAGATTATTGAAGCCCATGACGGAAACTTTACGATTGAAAGCGAGATAGGGGAAGGAACCGTCGTAAAGGTCGAACTTCCCATAAACGAAAAAGTTTAAACTCAACCCCAAGCAAAGAAAGGACAGCAAAATAAATGGAAAAACAACCCTTTAAAACTTCGATAGGCGGACAAGCCCTTATCGAGGGTATAGTTATGAAAGGTCCAAAAAAAACCTGTATAGCGGTTAGAAAACCGGACAAAGAGATGTTTATCGAAGTTAGCGACACTAAACAGAATAAATTAAAAAACATCCCGATAGTTCGCGGCGCGGCGGCCATGATTTTAAGCCTTATCGAAGGATATAAGTATATAATGAAATCGGCGGACATCTCGCTTTCAGAGGAAGACGAGGATAAAACAAAGTTTGATTTGTGGCTTGAAACCAAGTTTGGTCAAAAAGGATATGACGCTATGATGATGCTTGCCGCGGTTTTGGGCGGAGTGTTGTCTATCGTTTTGTTCATGGTTTTGCCAACATTTATAACGGGACTTATATCAAACGTTGCACCTATTGAAAACTACATGGCTTTAATCGAGGGTGGTTTAAAGATATTGATTTTTATAGGTTATCTTTTTCTTGTTACAAGGCTCAAAGATATTCGCCGAGTGTTTGAATATCACGGAGCGGAACACAAAACCATTGCGTGCTATGAACATGGCGAAGAGTTGACGGTTGAAAACGTCAAAAAACATTCAAGGTTCCACCCAAGATGTGGAACATCGTTTTTGTTTATCGTCGTTTTAATTAGCATTATTATGTTTTCGTTTGTGCCGTGGGGAAACACATTTGTGCGAGCAGGGATAAAAGTTCTTATGCTTCCGCTCGTTATGGGGTTTGCGTATGAAGTTATAAAATATGCCGGAAAACACGATAACGCGCTTTCGTCGATACTTTCCGCTCCCGGAAAATGGGTTCAACGTCTTACCGCTTTTGAACCGGACGAAGGACAAATTGAGGTTGCAATTGCCGCAATGACAAGCGTTATTCCAAACGACGGACAAGAGGAAGCGTAACGTGACGGCTAAAGAGCTATATAAAAATATCAAAACCGAGCTTCAAGAAACGTTAAGCGAAAACTCTAACGAGGCTCGGATTTTGTTTAAAGAAATATGTGGTTTCGACCCTGTTGCGTTTTTGGAAAAAACGGTATCGCACGACAACAAAACAAAACTTGAACTGGCGGTTCAAAGACGTAAATCGGGATATCCGTTACAGTATATAATAGGTTGTTGGGATTTTTTTGATTTTGAGCTTTTGGTGGGAGAAGGTGTGCTTATACCAAGGCCAGACACCGAGGCGATAGCTCAAAAAGCTATCGATCTTTTACAACAAACCGACAGAAAAAAAGCGCTTGATCTTTGTAGCGGAAGCGGTTGCATAGCGATAGCGATTAAACGAGCAGTATTAAATAGCGACGTTACGGCGGTCGAACTGGATAAAGCCGCGTTTTCATATCTTGAAAAAAATGTACGGAATTTGGCGAGTGACGTAACTTGTGTAAACGCCGACGCTCTTTTGTATTGCAACGAGATATATGACGAAACGTTTGACGTCGTTGTTAGCAACCCGCCGTATGTATCAAAATCGGAATATCAAAGTTTGGCGAAAGAACTTTACTTTGAACCGAAACAAGCTCTTGTTGCACAAAACGACGGATATTTTTTCTATGAAAAGTTTTCAAAACTGTATTATGATAAGATTAAAAAAGGCGGATATCTTGTTTTTGAAATAGGGGATAGACAACTTGGACAGGTGTCAAAACTGCTTAGGCAAAACGGTTTTTGCGATGTCGAACAAATAGAGGATTGTTTCAAAAATGTTCGCGGAGTTTTTGGTCGTAAAACGTGAATATATGTTTGTAATTAAAAATTTGTTATGATATAATGGTTGTGGATAAAAGAATTTTGGAGGGTGAAAGATAAATGGAAAACAAGAAAAAAGCTATTGACACGGCGATGGCTCAGATAGAAAAACAATTCGGAAAAGGCTCGATAATGAAACTTGGGCAAAACGCAACGATGAACGTCGAGTCTATCTCGACAGGGTCGTTGTCGCTTGACATGGCTCTTGGAATTGGGGGGCTTCCTCGCGGAAGAATTGTTGAGATATACGGGCCTGAAAGTTCTGGTAAAACAACCGTTGCGCTACATGTTGTTGCTGAAGCGCAAAAAGCGGGAGGTGAAGCGGCGTTTATCGACGTTGAACATGCTTTGGACCCTGTTTACGCTAAAGCTTTAGGGGTTGACATCGACAGCCTAATAGTGTCGCAACCGGACACAGGGGAACAAGCCCTTGAAATCTGTGAGGCTCTTGTTCGTTCGGGCGCTATTGATGTTGTTGTAATCGACTCGGTTGCGGCGATGGTTCCAAAAGCCGAAATCGAAGGAAACATGGGGGATAGCCATGTCGGTATCCAAGCAAGGCTTATGTCGCAAGCTCTACGTAAACTTACAGGGATTATTTCAAAAACAAACTGTATCGCAATATTTATTAACCAACTTCGTGAGAAGATTGGGGTTATGTACGGAAATCCTGAAACCACACCGGGCGGTCGTGCGCTTAAATTTTATTCCTCCGTTCGTCTTGATGTAAGGCGTATAGAATCTCTTAAAGTCGGCACAGACATAGTCGGAAACCGCACAAGGGCAAAGGTGGTTAAAAATAAAGTTGCGCCTCCGTTTAAAGAGGGTGAGTTTGACATTATGTACGGTGAAGGGATATCTAAAGTTGGCGAGGTTCTCGACCTTGCGGCAAAGCTTGATATTGTCCAAAAATCCGGGGCTTGGTTTAACTATGGCGAGACAAGACTGGGGCAAGGACGCGACAACGTAAAACGCCTGCTTTCGGAAAACCCTGTCATGTTAGCCGAGATTGAAAAGAAGATTAAAGCGAATAAACAAAAACTTGCGGACATGGGCAAACCAAAAAAATCCGCTCCGGCGGCACCTGTTGCCCCGATAACGGTAACACTTGACACAAAAGACGAAAGCTCGCTTGATATCGAGGTTGAATAGTTTTGGACGCGTTAACGGTAACCAAAATAACAATAACAAAAAAGGGCAGATATGCCCTTTTTTGTGATGAAGAATTTCTTTTTTCGGTTGAACAGGATGTTTTAATCAATAACAAAATTGAAGTTGGGTCGCTTCTTAACGAAATTTCGATAAACGCTATACAAAAACAAAGCTTTGAAACAAAGGCGGTAAACAAAGCGTTACGACTTGTTGGTATACGAAACCATTCAAAGAAAGAACTAATTAAAAAACTTTCAATAGAATACGATATCGAAACGGCAAAAAAAACGGTCGAAAAGATAGAAGAGTTCGGGTATCTTGATGAAAGCGAGTTTGTCGAACGCTGTATCGAAACTGTGTTCAACCCGAAATTTTTCAGCAACGGTTTTGCGAAAAGTTATCTTTTAGAAAAAGGGATTGACCATAATGAATATTCAGAGATAATAGAACCGTTTTTTGAAGCAGAAAGCGAACGTCTTTTGGGGTTGATCGAAAAGAAAAGATATACCGAGCTAACCTCAAAAAAACAATACGAATCGGCGAAAAGTTTTTTGTATCGAAAAGGTTTTCCTATATATCTGATTAAACAACAACTAGAGCAGTTTTACACCGAACAAAACGAACAGGAGTTTTTTTATGAGTAATAAAGTTTTTTTCATCTCTTTAGGTTGCGACAAAAACAGGGTTGATAGCGAGATTATGCTTAACCTTTTGGAGGAAGACGGATTTGAGATAACAAAAGACCCGGCTTTTGCCGATTGTGCCGTTATAAACACATGTGGGTTTATCGAGGTTGCAAAAAAAGAAGCGGTTGAAAACATCTTTGACATGGTCAGAGTTAAACAGGACGAAAAAACGAACCTTAAAGTTATAGTTGTTACCGGTTGTGTTGCCCAAAGATATAAGGACGAGGTTTTAGAACAGATTCCCGAAGTAGACGCGGCTATAGGGCTTTCGGAAAACCACGATATTGTGAACGTTGTTAAAAAAGCTTTAAGCGGCGAAAGATACGGAAAGTTTGATGTTCCGGAAAAACTTATAATAGAAGGTGAAAGAAAGCTTTCGACTCCGAAACATTTCGCATATCTAAAGATAGCGGAAGGTTGCGATAATCGCTGTACCTATTGCGCAATTCCAAGCATTCGCGGACGATATAGAAGCCGACCGTTTGAAAAGATTATTGCCGAAGCAAGAAAGCTTGTTGCAAGCGGCGTAAAAGAGCTTATCCTTGTTGCTCAAGATACAACAGCATATGGCAAAGATCTCGAAAACGGGGAAAACTTGTCGACACTTTTGACGGAACTTGATAAGATTGATGAGCTTAAATGGATAAGGGTTTTGTATACCTACCCCGACAACCTAGACGACGAACTTATCGAAACGATGGCGAGTACAAAAAAATTCGCAAGATACATAGACCTTCCGCTTCAACATTGTAGTGGTTCTGTTTTAAAAAGAATGGGGCGTTTCGGTGACCGAAAGACACTCTATAATCTTATCAATAAGCTAAGGGAAAAAATAGACGGAATAACGATTAGAACAACGTTTATCGTAGGTTTCCCCGGTGAGACAAAGGAAGATTTCAATGAACTTTTGGAGTTTGCGAAAGAGATAGGGTTTGATAGAGCCGGGTGTTTTGAGTTTTCCGAAGAAGAGGGAACGCCTGCGGTTAAGCTTTTGCCCAAAATAGAGGAAAGCGAAAAGGCTAAAAGAGCGGATATATTTATGCGCAAACAATCGGAAATAATGTTTGAAAAACAACAACACCGAGTGGGTAAAACCGAAACGGTTGTGTGTGACGGACAGTATAACGAAGAGGGATTTTACATCTGCCGAGCCCAAAGCGACACTCCTGAGGTCGACAGCGTTGTGTTTGTTAAAAGCGAGCGTGAGATTAAAAGCGGTGAGTTTTTAGATGTAACTATAACAAAAGCGGAGCTTTACGACGTTTTTGGGGAAGTTTAGGCTGTTAAGTTAATAGTTAATGTGTCGCTAAAGCGACGAATTTAATTTTTGGATTAATTTTTTCGCTTTTCATAATTGATTATTCTTTTTAACCTTGTACTTTCACCGAAAAAAAACTATAATATAGGATATACTTTAAGTAAATAGATTTATTAATAAAA
>CAYJFO010000076.1:0-8966 GCA_964369645.1 uncultured Oscillospiraceae bacterium
AATACTTGGTTGGAGACGACCCGGGAAAATAGGTAGGTGCCGGTCTTATATATTTTTTTTCCTAGTGTTTTGAAAAACAATTTAGGAAAAAAGTTCAGTTTATATAAGCAACTTGTAAAAATGCAAAGTAGTTTCTTTATTGTTTAAAGATTGCTTGGTGTTTTTCTTTTGTTTAAATGTTTTAAGAGATTATAGAAGTTTAATCGAGAAAATTACAAACAAATTTTATTAAAACTATTGAATTCTTTTTAATTTTGTTGTATAATAATTCTTGCGTTAAACACAAACAAATTAATATTATAATCCTCAATAGCTCAGTCGGTAGAGCATGCGGCTGTTAACCGCAGGGTCGTTGGTTCAAGTCCAACTTGGGGAGCCATTGTTTAAAGGGTTAACCACCCCGTTAACCCTTTAAACTGACTATCACGTTTTATACGTGGGCCTTTAGCTCAGTTGGTCAGAGCAACCGGCTCATAACCGGTCGGTCCTGGGTTCAAGTCCCCGAAGGCCCACCATTTTTTTTAGGGGTATAGCTCAGCAGGTAGAGCAGCGGTCTCCAAAACCGCGTGTCGAGGGTTCGATTCCTTCTGCCCCTGCCACTTTTATTTCCAACGTGCTATGCTGTTGTAGCTCAGTTGGCAGAGCACGTCATTGGTAATGACGAGGTCGGCAGTTCGAATCTGCTCAACAGCTCCAACAAGCTGGTAAGTTTTATAAACTTGTCAGCCTGTTTTTTTATTTTTCTGAAACTTTACAAAGATGGGTAGTGTTATGTTTAAAAATTTCAAACCGGATTACAGAGCGAATTTGTTAACCACCGTCTATTTTGTTATTAATTTAATTCTTATTTTGTACCATGAAGCCTGGCTTGACGAGGCTCAATCGTGGCTTATTGCTCGTGACTCTAGTTTGTTTGAGTTGTTTGATGTATTAAAATACGAAGGACACCCTTTTTTATACTATTTAATATTGATGCCGTTTGCAAAACTAGGATTTCCATATATAACGGCAAATCTTATTAGCCTTTTTTTTATGACGGTGTCAGTTTATATTTTGGCAAAATATTATGACGGATCATATATTATAAAAATATCTTTGTTATTTAGTAGTTTGTTTATGTACTTTTATCCGGTGTTCGCAAGAAGCTATGCGTTGATTATTTTTTTTGCTGTACTTTTAATAGTGAACTATCCAAAAATTAATGATAAACCAATTAGATATGGTGTTATAATTGCTTTGCTTTTTACTACACATGTATTATCTTTTGGCTTAGGACTTGTAATGATCGTCTTGTTATTCGTTAACTGCAAAGACAAAAAACAAGCGATTACAGGAGTTTCAGTGGCGCTGACAGGCTTTGTTCTAGCAGCTTTTTCGGTTATGGGTTCGACATCTACGAACATAAACACCGTTAACGATTCTTTTGAGATATTTGACCTTGGTCTTTATGAAATCTATCTCAGAGTTATTAACTATATTAACGCTGTGTTTGAACAGTATGTATCGGTATTGTTGCCTTTTAATGTTTTACAGCTTGCGTTGATTGTTGTTTTTGCGTTGTCCATTTTGTTTACCGTGTTGTACCCAAAGCAAGGGCTTATTCTTTTAGGATGCATTGGTTTCCAGTTTGCAGTCCATCTTGTAATCTATCCGCTTTATATGGTAAATAAATTGATGGTCATGTTGGTTGGAGTTATGGTGGCGCTTATGACGGTTTTCTATGAAAAACCTACCAAACCTTTTGGGCTTGAATTTAAACAAAATCATGCGAACGTAGTCGTTTCAACGGCGATTGTAATACTTTTTGTTGTTTCTTTTGGAAATCTACTGAATGGAGTTAAACTTGATGTTGAATATAAGTATAGCTCATCCAATGATATAGCGGAATACATCAACAACGAGTTACCAAGCGGTAGCGTCTTGGTCGTAAATTCGTTTTCAGCTTCAACCGCAATAGCGGCACACCTTGAAAGCGCAACGCTATATAATCCTATGAAAAACGAATTTTTCACCTACTCTACATGGGACAGCGGAGCGCTCAACCCGATTGATGTACAAGAGTATGGTAACAGCATCGACGAAATGTTTAGTGGTAAAGACAATGTATATCTGCTTTGTTGGGAAGCTGGGTTGGTTAATAACATTGAGGAATTTTTAAAAGATAAACAACCGATCATGGTTTTCTCGGAGCAAACTATTGTCAATGAGCCGGTGATGACTATATATAATTATTAGATTTTGCAGAATTAAATTAAAAACCTACAAAATAAATTAACATTTTACAAAAAAAATGTACAAAACACTTGCAATGTGAAGGAAAATAGTATAAATTATATATACGACTCTTTAAATAATAGGAGGAAAGAAAAATGGTATATACTATTTTTAGTTATCTTGCCCCTGTTTTCAGCTTGTTGGCGCTGATTGTTGCGGGGGTACTAGCGAAAAAATTTATGTCACAGGATCCCGGAACAGAAAATATGCAAGAAATCGCAAAGGCCATAAGTGAAGGTGCAAAAGCTTATCTAAGCTCGCAATACCGGATACTTATGGTCTTTATCGTTGTTGTTTTTTTACTTATAACATTTGGTGTTGGAAGTTTATTAACAGCAATTTGTTTTTTAGTGGGTGCCGGTTTTTCAGCGCTGTCAGGTTTTTTCGGAATGTCTGCTGCGACAAGGGCAAATGTGCGAACGGCAAACGCCGCAAAAACCAGCGGCATGAACAAAGCATTGTCGATAGCCTTTTCGGGCGGAGCAGTCATGGGTATGTCGGTTTCTGGCTTAGGACTTCTCGGATGTAGCTTGATATACATTATAACTCGTGATGTTAGCGTGTTGTTTGGTTTTAGCCTTGGCGCGTCGTCTGTTGCGTTGTTTTCACGTGTAGGGGGCGGAATTTACACAAAGGCGGCCGATGTCGGCGCAGATTTGGTTGGGAAGGTTGAAAGCGGAATACCTGAAGATGACCCCCGTAATCCTGCGACAATTGCGGATAACGTCGGGGATAATGTCGGCGACGTTGCCGGAATGGGCGCGGATTTGTTTGAATCATATGTTGGAGCGATTATTTCCGCAATAACGCTAGGTGTCGTAGCAAAAGGTTCGGGCGGCGCTGTTTTCCCATTGGTGCTTGCGGCTATTGGTATCTTTGCTTCGATAGTAGGGAGCTTTTTTGTAAGAGGAAACAACAGCAATCCACATAAATCTTTAAAAAACGGAACGTATGTTGCGGGTTCGATTGTTGCAGTGTTTTCTGTTATTATAAGTTATATCTTTTTCCAAGGCTTTGGGGAAGCTTTTGCTATTATAAGTGGTTTGGTTTGTGGTATATTAATAGGGATTTCAACCGAATACTATACATCAGACAGCTATAAAAGCGTTAAAATGATTGCACAACAATCGGTCACAGGCTCAGCTACCAATATAATTTCGGGACTTGCTATTGGAATGAAATCGACGCTCGCACCCGTTATCTTGGTTTGTGTCGCTATCGGGCTTGCGTATAGCACGGCGGATCTATTCGGGGTTGCGCTTGCGGCGGTCGGTATGCTTTCGACTACCGGCATAACCGTTGCGGTTGATGCTTATGGACCTATAGCGGACAACGCCGGAGGCATAGCCCAAATGGCACATCTCGATGAAGATGTACGAAAAATTACCGATAAGCTTGACTCAGTCGGAAACACAACGGCGGCTATCGGAAAAGGTTTTGCTATTGGCTCGGCGGCGCTTACAGCGCTAGCGTTATTTATATCATACGCACAAACGGTTGGGCTTTCGGTTATCGACGTGCTACAATCAAACGTTATAATCGGTCTTTTTATAGGCGGAATGTTGCCGTTCTTGTTTTCGGCGTTAACAATGGAATCGGTGTCTAAAGCGGCGCAAGAGATGATTAACGAAGTTAGACGCCAGTTTAAAGAGATACCGGGAATTTTAGAGGGTAAAGAAAAACCCGATTATAAAAATTGTGTAGCAATATCAACCAAAGCGGCGCTTAAAGAGATGATTGCTCCGGGGATTTTGGCGGTGGCTTCCCCAGTTGCGGTCGGTCTTTTGCTTGGAACCGAGGCGCTAGGCGGGCTTCTTGCCGGATCTGTTGTAACGGGAGTTGTTCTTGCTATATTCATGAGCAACGCCGGAGGCGCTTGGGATAATGCTAAAAAGTATATAGAGGAAGGTAACCTTGGCGGAAAGGGAAGCGACCCACACAAAGCCGCCGTTGTCGGGGATACAGTCGGAGATCCTTTCAAAGATACCTCGGGACCTTCTATAAATATACTAATAAAATTAATGACAATAGTAGCTCTTGTGTTTAGCCCTCTTTTTATTGAATATGGTGGTTTGTTCATAATGTAATATCCAAACCTTTAATAATCGTAAAGAGTAATTAAACAAAGATTTGGTTCTCAAAACAAATATATATAAGCATCTCCTAATGCAGCTAATGTATTGGAGGTGCTTATATTTTGTAGAAATTTAGTGTTTACAATATGTAAATTTTTTCGCAATTGATTTTTATATTTTTTTAGTGTATAGTCATAATATATGTATAAAAGATAGTTTTACAATAACAAAAAAACAGGTTATTAAACATGATTTTTGTGCTTTTCGGTCAAAAGGGTAACCGAAATTTTGCCACCTAAAGAATCGCTGTGGCAAAATTGCCCAAAACATCAATTAAGGAGTGTGTATTTAAATGAAAATTGTTATAGTGGGGGACGGTAAAGTCGGGTTTACGCTTTCAAAACAGCTTTCTGACGAAGGTCACGACATAACGGTTATCGACAGCAATGCAAGGGTTCTTCAAGAATCACAGGAAACGCTCGATATAATGATACTAAAAGGCGATGGCGCAACGCTTGAAGCACAGACACAAGCGGGAGTAGATAAGGCAGACTTTTTAATAGCCGCTACAAGCAAAGACGAGATCAACCTTTTGTGTTGTGTGCTAGCTAGAAAGCTTGGCTGTCGACATACTATTGCAAGGGTAAGAAATCCGGAATATGAAAAACAAGCTAGGTTCTTAAAAAAAGAACTTGGGCTTTCTTTAACTATAAACCCCGAGAGAACGACAGCAAGCGAGATATCGAGGCTTCTTGAAGTCACGGCTTTTTCAAAGCGTGAAAGTTTTGCTAAACGAAGAAGAGTTGAGCTTGTCGAACTTGTGGTTCATAAAGGTTGTCCGCTTGTCGGAAAATATCTCCACCAACTAAGCACTGTTACAAAGCTTAAAGCACTTGTGTGCGTTGCACAAGTAGACGACGGAACATCGTTTATTCCAAAGGGCGATTACAAAATTGAAGAGGGACACAGGTTGACACTTGCGGTTGCTATGAAAGATCTTTCTGGAATAGCAAAAGATTTTGGTATGGAAAACCAAAGAGTTAAAAATGTCATGATTGTTGGTGGCGGAAGAATAGCGGTATATCTTGCTCAAATTTTGGGTAACAGGATTAAAATAAAGATAATTGAACAGGACATTAAACGTTGCGAAGAACTAGCGGAGCTTTTGCCAAATGCGTTGATTATTAACGGAGATGGGTCTTTGCCTGAATTTTTGTTGGCAGAAGGATTGGCGGACACCGACGCATTGATTGCGCTTACTGGCATTGACGAACAAAATCTAGTTATATCTATCTGTGCAAACGCAAAAGGCGTTCAAAAATGTATAACCAAAGTTAACCGAAGTATGTACAATTCTATATTCCACGCAAAAGGAATTGATACCATAGTAAGTCCAAAAATCTTGACCGCAAACGAGATAGTAGGTTATGTACGGGCGGCGGACCTTGCGGTTGACAAAGGGGTTGTTTCACTGCATAGGTTCGGAGACGGAGAGATAGAGGGATTAGAGTTTGTTGTAGATAAATCATTCCCGTGTATTGGTGTGCCAATGGCGGAACTTCCTATTCGAGATAATATTATAGTTGCATGTATAATTAGGGGAAGTAAAGACGTTATTATCCCTTCGGGCGACGATGTGCTAAAAGAAGGCGATACTATTATTGTTGTTGCAGAGTCTAAATATGCGATATCAGAGCTTAACCAACTGTTAAATTCGGAAGGACGAATATTTAATGAAGCATAGAGTAATATTTTACTTTTTAGGTAGAATTCTTCTAATTATGGCAGCTTTTATGATAGCTCCGCTTGCAATAGCAGTTTATCAACAAGAAACCGCAAGCGCTTTTGCTTTTTTGGCAACAATAATAATTGTTTTTACGACATCAATAATTTTTGGGTTTATCTCTAAAAACAAGATCGGAAAAGACACAATATATGCTCGAGAGGGATTTGTAACGGTTACGTTAGGTTGGGTTGCGGTTTCTTTTTTCGGAGCTCTTCCGTTTTTTTTTAGCGGAGCTATACCGAATTTTCTTGATTGTTGGTTTGAAACGGTATCGGGTTTTACAACAACCGGGGCAAGTATATTGACTCAAATCGAGGGGCTTCCTCTTTCGATACTGTTTTGGAGAAGTTTCACCCACTGGGTTGGCGGAATGGGTATACTTGTGTTTATGTTGGCGGTCGTTCCGGCAAGCAAGGCGGATTCGCTTCACATATTACGCGCCGAAAGTCCGGGTCCAGAGGTTGGAAAACTTGTTCCGACAATTCGTTCAACCGCGCGTATGTTGTATAAAATATATATAGGACTTACAATTATAGAGATAATTCTTTTGTTTGCTGGGGGTATGCCGCTTTACGATAGCTTGGTGCATACATTCGGAACAGCCGGAACGGGAGGGTTTTCGATTAAAAACGCAAGCATAGCCGCATATGACAGCTTCTATCTACAGGGTGTAATATCGGTGTTTATGCTTTTGTTCGGTATAAACTTCAATATTTTTTATATACTGTTGCTCAGAGATTTTAAATCAGTTTTTAAAAATGAAGAACTTTTGACCTATCTTGGAATAGTGGCGGCAACAACAACTCTAATCGCGCTTAACATTCGTTCAAACTATGAGACAACGTTTGAAGCGTTTCACCATTCGTTTTTCCAAGTGTCATCGATAATGACAACAACGGGATACGCTACTGCCGACTTCAATCTATGGCCCGAGTTTTCGCGTATATTGTTAGTCACCATTATGGTTATCGGCGCGTGTGCTGGGTCTACGGGTGGCGGAGTTAAGGTTTCGCGGGCGCTAATTTTGTTTAAATCGGCAAAAAATGAGATGCAAAAACTTTTGCACCCACGGATGGTTAAGCCGGTCAGAATGGACGGACGCGTTATTGAAACGTCTGTTGTACACAATGTACACACCTTTTTTGCGATATACTGTATGCTTTGTGGAGTTTCATTTTTAATCGTAAGCCTTGACAACCTTTCGTTTGATACAACGATAACCGCCGTCATAGCGTGTATAAACAACATAGGCCCGGGGCTAGGCGATGTCGGGGCGGTTGGAAACTATGCTGGGCTTTCGTATATTTCGAAATTTGTGTTATCGATCAACATGCTTTTTGGGCGGCTTGAGATATTCCCCATGATGATTTTGATAGCTCCGTCGACGTGGAGAAGATATAGCATTTAATATAGTTAATAGTTAAGGAATGTTAGAGCGCTTAAAGGCGAAAATTAAATAATAAAAGCTTTTAAACTATTCAGACAAAAAAACAAGCAGAGATTGTTTTCTAGATAATCTCTACTTGTTTTTTGATTTTTTATAATAAACTTAAATACTGTTCTTATGCAAAAGATAGTTCCAAATCGAAGTTGCCGCGTTTGCTCCGTCCGAAACGGCGGTTATTATCTGGCGCAACGGTTTGGTCCGAAGGTCTCCGGCGGCATATAATCCCTCAAGTGAGGTTGCGCACGTTTCGTCCGCTATTACATATCCGTGTTTGTCAAGCTTTACAATTTCTTTTAACAGGTCTGTCTTTGGGGTTGTTCCAATTGCAACAAACACTCCCGAAACTTCAATCGTTTCGGATTTTTTTGTGTTAATGTCATCTATAACGATACCTGAAAGCTTTTGGTCCCCGACAATCTCAGACACAACACTGTTCCATCGAAATTCGACGTTGTCAAACGCAAAAAGTTTACTTTCTAAAAATTTTCCCGCTCTTAGATTATCTCTGCGGTGAATGACATAGACTTTTTCACACATCGAGGCTAGATAGATAGCGTCCTCAACTGCGGTGTAACTTCCGCCAACAACCGCAACCGTCTTACCTTTGAAGAAAGCACCGTCACACGTTGCACAATATGACACGCCACGACCGGCAAATTTTTGCTCGCCTTCAACTTCGAGTTTGCGGTTTTGCGCCCCAGTTGTAACCAAAACACATTTTGCCGAAATTTCGCTGTCTCCACAG
The DNA here is from genome assembly GCA_964369645.1 of uncultured Oscillospiraceae bacterium. Taxonomy (GTDB): domain Bacteria; phylum Bacillota; class Clostridia; order Oscillospirales; family Ruminococcaceae; genus CAYJAY01. The sequence goes on from CAYJFO010000076.1 coordinate 8,328, forward strand.
TTTAATATAAATCCGTCGTCAGTTTTTACGATATTTTCTACAGAGACATACTGTATCTCAACACCCATAGCCTCGGCGTGGCCTTGAAACTTTGCGCCAAGATCAAAACCGCTTATTGTCGGAAACCCGAGATAGTTTTCAACTTCATATGTTGTAAGAACCTGTCCGCTTGGAATTCCGGCTCCTTCGATTAGTACAACCGAAAGTCCGGCCCTTGTCGCATAAACCGCCGCCGAAAGCCCGGCAGGGCCTGCGCCAATTATCGCCAAATCATTCATAATCATAACCTCACTATTAACATTTTTTGAAAATACCGTCATTATTAGCTTAACCGAAAAATATGTACAAAATAATAAAATTTACATAATTTTTATCGGATTTTAAATTTAATTGATATAAACATAACCAGCTGCTTTTTATACCGGTTTTGTTGCATCAAAAAACAATCGGCAGCATAGTGGCTGCCGATTGTGTCTGTTGTTATCTTTATATTTGGCAAAAAGCCCGGAAATCATAGCGAAATTTTTGTGCCGGTTTTTCCGGCTATGCCGTCTTTTGCTTTTTCAAGAAGAGTTATAAGCGCGCTTTTACCTTCGCCTAGTTTTGCAAACTCTATAGCAGCTTCAACTTTTGGAAGCA
>CAYJFO010000077.1:0-8863 GCA_964369645.1 uncultured Oscillospiraceae bacterium
GAGTAGGGGCGGATACTTTATCCGCCCGCCGTAAAACAGAGATTATATAAATAACCCGAGACTATATCGACAACGCTTTTTATCGATATAGTCTCGGGTTTTTCAATAATTTAATTCAATTTAAAAAAATCACCTACACAAGTCCCATGCACCATTCAACCACAATAGCAACGATAACGACAAGCGCGGATATTATAAACCCGTGTATCATCGGACGAACTCCGGATTTTTTCATATCTTTAAAGCTTGTGTTCAGTCCAATGGCGGCAAGCGCGGCAACCATCAAAAATTTGCTAAACTCTTTAGACATTAAAGAAATCTCGGGCGGTATAACTTCAAAGCTGTTCACTATCGCAAGACCTATAAATCCAACTATAAACCACGGAAAAAGCGAGAAAAAATTTATCTTTGGTTTTGTTTTCTGGTTGTCCTGTGTCAGTTGTAGTTGGCTGTCGTCATTTGAAAATTCTGAAATTTTATCGAGTTGACTGACTTCATATTTTTCGCCTTTGGTTTTAACCTCGGTTAAAACCTGTGAGGCTTTCACATGTTGTTTTTGTTTTATTCGTATATTAACATAAGCAAAAACAAGCACAGTTGGAATAATTGAAAGGGTTCTTGTAAGTTTAACCATCGTCGCAAAATCCCCCGCCGCCTCGCTGTAGGCATATCCTGCGGCAACAACGCTCGAAGTATCGTTTACTGCTGTGCCCGCCCAAAGTCCATATGCCATGTCGCTTAACCCCAACATATGTCCCATAAACGGAAACGCAATTATCATAAGCATGTCAAAGATAAACGTTGCAGACATTGCATACGCTATATCTCTGTCTTTTGCGTCGATAACCGGCGCAATAGCAGCAATTGCCGACCCGCCACATATACCTGTTCCAGCCGAAATCAAATTGGACAGCTTCCAGTCAAGCCCCAAAGCTTTTCCTATAAAATATCCGCCACCAAAGCAAGTTAACAGCGTAAAAAACATAACCGCAAGAGACAACGAACCAACCGTTAAAATTGTTTGTATACTCAAAGATGCGCCCAAAAGAATTATGGCAAACTTAAGAATTTTTTTTGATGTGAACTTTAATCCATCCTTTAAAATAGAAACATCAAAAAGAGTGTTTATTATCATTCCAATAAACAACGCTATAACCGAAGCTCCGATTAGGTGTATCGGCAACAACCCCTCAACGTACTGTGATAAAACTGCTATCGCTATTGCAACAACCAAACCGGGCAATATCTTTGCCGTGCTTTTTATAATAACCAAAACCACTACCTCTTTTCTTAATTTCACTAACTGTATTGATTATAACCAAACTTAATGATAAAATAAAATAATCATTTATTATTCTGTGATAAATTTTTCTTATTAAAGAGGTTTAACATGATCGATAACCGAATGTACACATTTCTTGAACTTTGCAACACGATGAACTACCACAAAACCGCTGAAAACCTCAATATGACACAGCCGGCGGTTACCCAACATGTCAAACATCTTGAAAACATCTACGGTTGCAAATTGTTTGAATATACCAATAAAAAGCTTTTCAAAACAAACAAATGCCTAGAGCTTGAAAAATACACAAGATCTATTATTTCCTTGAATATAACGGCTATCCAAGAACTGTCTACTTCGGAAAAAGTTAAGATAAACATAGGAGCAACAAAAACAATCGGCGAGTATCTGTTAAAAAACGCTCTTCGTTCATTTATATTTGAAGACAACTGTGAGATAACGGTGACTATCGACAATACCGAAGTTTTATTAAATAAACTTAACCATTTCGAGCTCGACCTTCTTATGCTTGAAGGGTATGTGGATAAGGGAAAATATAAACACCAGAAGATATCTAACGAACTAATTGTCGGCATCTGTTCCCTATCTCACCCTTTTGCAAACACCGAGGTTTGTCTGTCTGAAATTTTCTTGCAAAACACAGTATTACGCGAACAAGGTTCCGGTTCACGAGCTGTTTTTGAAAGCTTTTTGACTCAAAAAGGCTATTCAATCGATCATTTTAAAAACAAAACAATTTTAAGTAGCAACAGTTTAATTGAGTATGCTGTCCAAAACAACTTTGCTATCTCGTTTGTTTATGATGTGATACCACATAACAACAGTAATCTTGCTACCTTTAATATAAAAGACAGCAAGATTACACATGAATTCAACTATATTTTTTTAAACGAAGAAAAGGCAAAAAAAGCAATCGATTTAATAGGCCAAAAGATCTAACTATCATTTATAAAACATAAAAAACTAGACAATACTGACGGTGTTTATGTATTGATTTTATTTTTATAATTTGCAATATATATAAATTCGAAAAAAAATGTTGTATTTTACTTAAACTTGTGTTAAAATAATACGGCAATTCACACGCTAACTTGGGAAAAGTTGTGCCGCCTAGCGGTTCTTAACCCTTAAGAGTTTGCGGAGGAATAAAACAAAATTTAAGGAGAAAAATCAAATGGCAGTTGTATCAATGAAACAGCTTCTTGAAGCCGGTGTTCACTTTGGACATCAAACAAGAAGATGGAACCCAAAAATGGCTCCGTACATCTTCACAGAAAGAAACGGAATCTACATCATCGACCTACAAAAAACAGTAAAAAAACTCGACGAGGCGTATAACGTTGTTCGTGATATCGCTACGGCGGGCGGTTCGATTTTGTTTGTAGGAACAAAAAAACAAGCTCAAGAGTCTATCAAAGAAGAAGCGCTTCGTTGCGGAATGCATTATGTTAACGCACGTTGGCTCGGCGGAATGCTCACAAACTACAGAACTATTCGCAGAAGAATAGACCGAATGGAACAACTTAAAAAAATGCGTGAAGATGGCACATTCGACCTTCTTCCCAAAAAAGAAGTTATTAAACTTGAACTTGAAATCGAAAAACTAGAAAAATTCCTTGGCGGAGTTAAAGATATGAACGGTCTTCCCGCTGCGCTTTTCATTGTTGATTCAAGAAAAGAACACATCGCTGTTGCGGAAGCACGCAAACTTAACATACCAATAATCTCGATAGTTGACACAAACTGTGACCCAGACGAGATAGACTATGTTATCCCCGGAAACGACGATGCTATTCGTGCGGTTAAACTTATAGCTGGAGCAATGGCTAACGCTATCATCGAAGGTCGCCAAGGTGAACAAGATTTTGGCGGTGAACAAGCTGTGGTTGAACAACCTGAAACAAAAGAACTTGACAGCGCTTCTGCCGAACAAGTTGCAAAAGAAATGACAAACGCAGCAAAATAATTTTAAATTAACAAACAAACGAGAGGAAATTTAATATATGTCTTTTACAGCAAAAGATGTCCAGTCGCTTCGTGAAGCAACAGGATGCGGAATGATGGATTGCAAAAAAGCGTTGACCGAATCGGGCGGCGATATGGAAAAAGCGAACGAGTACCTTCGTGAAAAAGGTCTCGCAGCTGCACAAAAAAAAGCAAGCAGAATTGCTGCTGAAGGTCTTGTGTATGCCGTTGTTAAAGGAAACAAAGGCGTTATAATCGAAATCAACTCAGAAACTGATTTTGCGGCAAAAAGCGACAGCTTCAAAGATTTTGTTTCGCTTTGTGCTAACACAGTTATCGAACAACAACCCGCAGACATCGAAGCTCTTGGATCTTGCGTAGTTGATGGCATGACTATCGAAAAACATCTTCAAGATAAAATTTTGACTATTGGCGAAAACATTAAACTTCGTCGTTTCGAAACGTTTGAAGGCGTTATGGTTCCCTATATCCACGGCGGCGGAACACATGCGGTTATGGTTCAATTTGACACCGATGCAAAGATGTCGGAAGACGAAAAATTTGTTCTTTTCGGAAAAGATATCGCTATGCAAATTGCAGCGGTTAATCCCCTTTTCCTTAAAAAAGAAGACGTTTCGGCTGAACATGTTGAAAAAGAAAAAGCAATTCTTACTCAACAAGCTCTCAACGAAGGCAAACCCCAAGAAATCGCAGAAAAAATGGTTCTTGGGAGAATTGCAAAGTATTATAAAGAAGTTTGTTTGCTTGAACAACCGTTTGTTAAAGACGACAAAATCTCGGTTGGCGAATACGTTAAACAAACAGCTAAAGAATTGGGCGTTGATATCTCGGTTATCAAATTTGTACGCTTTGAAAAAGGCGACGGACTTGAAAAACGCGAAGACGACTTTGCTGCAGAAGTTGCGAAAATGCAAGGTTAGTCTCCCCTGTTATTTATAAATGTTATAAGCAGCCTGTGGTTGTATTCCACAGGCTGCTTGTTTTTTTAGGAAAACAAATCACTTTTTTATTATTTTAGTATGAAACTATGAATAAAAATGAGATAATAGTTGTTTTTTATCGAACAATAATTTATAATATAAATATTAATTTAAGTTTAAAATTTTTTGAACACAATATAAATGAATTGAATTTTAAAATAATATCAACCCGGCGTTTTTATTGTTTTTTTTGGTGAACAATGCGAAATTTTTTGAAAATTAAGAATATAATACCCTCAATTCTTGCTGTAGCTATAGTTGCGGTTAGTCTTTCTTTTTATTCTGATAACATAACCAACGATCTTGATAGTTTGGTCGAAAACACTTTAAGCGAACTTTCAAATCAACAAAGTTTTATTATCGACGATTATATGATTAGCACAACAAGCCTTTTGGGCGATCTTGCCTATGGCCTTGAGTTTCAAGACGCTGTAATTATGGATACGCCTGTTGATATGCTTAATTATCTATTGTCGCTTGAAGTTGAAAACTGGTTTGAATACATAACCGTAGTGCTAGCAGACGGCACAGGAATTAAGTCTAACGGCGAAATCATCGACTATTCTGACGGAGCTTACTTTAAGCAGATTCTTAGTCCACGAGTAATTTTTTCGGGAATTCAGCCATCCTCCGAAAGAATCGGATCATCTGTTTATATGTCTATACCGTTGTTTGGAGATAACCAAGAGGTTTCAGGAATTATTATTGCGGAGATTATAAGCGAAAACCTTGAAAATCTTTTAGTTTCAAATTATAACGGCAGAGGTCTTACCGCAATATTAGATCAAAACGGCAACATTATTGCCGCAACAGATAACACCTATGGAATTGAAACAGGTGAAAACATCTCGGTTATTTTAAACGAAGATGATTATAAACAAAAGATTACAACGTCAGAGCTGTTCACATTATTTGATTCTTCAAAAAACAGCGATATATTGTCGTATGAAGTAAATGAACAACAGATGCGTTTTAACCATCAACCTATTTTAAACACAAACTGGACCTTGCTTGTATCTGTACCTGAAGACCTTATATCAAGCGGAGCGAATGACGTTATATTCAATACTATTCTGCTATTCATAGAGATGATGAGCATCGTTATAATTATATGGCTTAGGTTAATTTGGCTTAGACGAAAATCGGTTCAACTTATTCAACAAGCAGCTTATTATGATGATCTAACCGGCATTATAAACGAGAAAAAATTTAAAATTGAAGCAAGCAAAATATTAAAGTCAAACAAAGAAACAAAATACAGTATCTTTAAATTTGATATAGTAAACTTTAAAGTAATAAACAAACTGTTTGACTATAAAATTGGAGACGAAGTTATCACAAGCATAGCGAAAATGTCTATATCCCTTACCTCTTCGTTTGACAAAGACTTTTTGTTTGCAAGGTTAAACGCAGATGAATTTTTGGTTTTTGGAAAAGACAAAGATCTTTTATCTTTAGCACATGGAAAAATTGAATTTGAAAATTTATTTAAAGAAAAAATGTTTGAGCTTTGTTCTCGACCAATCAAATTTAGATATAGCAGTTATTCAATACCTATCGAAGAAACTGACATAAATAAAATTTTAGATACAATTATTCTAACCCATAACTATCATAAACGTATATCTTTTAAAGGGGTATTTGATTATGATGAAAATCTTAAAGATAAGCTTAACCACACAAACTTTATCTGTGACAATATGCGTGACGCATTAAATAATAACGAGTATCAGGTATATCTCCAACCAAAGAACTGTCTAAACGACAACAACAAAATTTGTGGAGCCGAGGCTTTGGTTAGATGGCACAGGCCTAACGGAGAAATAATCTTCCCAAATAACTTTATATCTATATTCGAACAAGAAGGTTTTGTTGTTGAACTTGACGACTATATGCTAAACAACGTTTGCAAAATTATAAAACGTTTTTGTGATAATGGACACACAAACATACCAATATCGGTTAACTTTTCAAGGCTTCACATGCTTAACCCGAACTTTGTTAAAGAACTAACCGAAATTGTCGATTACTATAACATTCCAAGACATCTTCTTGAGATCGAAATGACCGAATCCTCAATGATTGAAAACTCTGAGGTGTTCAAAAAAGTTTTTGCCGATCTCCATAGCAAAGGGTTCACCGTTTCAATGGACGACTTCGGCTCGGGTTATTCTTCGCTTGATCTTCTTGCCGAATTAAATTTCGACGTGTTAAAACTTGATAGAAGTTTGCTTGAAAAATCTGAAGATTCCGACAAAAAGAAATGTGTTGTAACCTCAATTCTAACGATGGCAAAAAGCTTAAATCTTAAAACAGTTTGCGAGGGTGTTGAAACCTTTGAACATGTTGAATTCTTAAAAAGTTCAGGCTGTGACATCGCGCAGGGTTACTTCTTCTCGAAACCGATACACAACGAACAGTTTGACAAATTGTTAGAAATACAGAATAAATAATTTCTAAAAGCCTCGGTGAACAATATTTCACCGAGGCTTTTTTCGTCTATTTTATATATACAACCCTAAATTTCCTACATCTCTATTAAAACAGCTCTTACCGGTGCTCCGTCGCACCCGTCATATTTTACGGGAAATGCGCTCACGATATATTCGCCGTCTTCAATGTCATCCAAAATAACATTTTCGATAACAGCTATGTCGTTCCCTAAAATTATCTCGTGTATCTCGGGTTCGTTGTCAAGTGGAGCTACGCTCCAAGCATCGGTCAAAATTGTTATGACAGTGCTATTTGCTATATACTCTGCCGCTTGTTTTGTAAGATATGAAAAGCCACCGCCATGTATAACAAGCCGTTCCACATTTTCAAGCTTCCCCTCAACATCAGAAAGCTCAATTGGTGTATTCGACTTAAACGACATAACGGTACATTTTCCATAATAATGTTCAAGCTTCATCTTTTCGATAGAAACATTGCTATCTTTAAGAAAATGACAAAATGCATCGGCATGAGTTCCTATGTGGCTCGTGGTAATGATTGAACTTGAATTATACATGTCCCCTTTTGACATATCGCAAATTCTTTTAATTTCAGGCAACTTTGAACCCGGATAAAGCGGTGCTTTGGTGTAATCCCTTGTAATATCAAACAATTTCATAAAAACCCTCCAAATATATTTATAATGCTTTTTTTAAACCATTACTGAAAAATACTCTTTATGTCTGTCACAGAGTTAATTCCGATTATCTCGATCTTTTGGTTAAACTCTTTCGAAACTTTTTCCGCTTCAGTTTTTGAAATCACAACCTTATCAAAACCCAATCTTATCGCCTCGTTTATTCTAACCGAGCTGTTTGAAACGGCGCGAATTTCCCCACCAAGGCCAATTTCACCAAACGCCACAAGATTATTTGGTATTGGTCTATCTATAAGAGACGACACGATGCTAAGCGCAATAGCTATATCTGCGGATGGTTCTGATATATCCAGTCCACCCGTTACATTAACGTACACATCGAGTGCCGAAAGGAAATAGCCGGCTCTTTTTTCAAGCACAGCTAACATTAGATTTGTCCTGTTGTAATCAACCCCCGACGCAGTTCTTCGAGGGGTTGAAAAGCTTGATTTTGCAACAAGAGACTGTATCTCCGCCAACAGCGGGCGTGTTCCTTCCATTATTCCTGTTACGCAACAACCAGACGTTTCAAACGTTCTCTTGTCTAAAAGCACCATGCTAGGATTTTCAATCTCGATTAATCCTTTAGAGGACATCTCGAAAATACCAATTTCGTTTGTGGAACCAAACCTGTTTTTAACTGCCCTTAATATTCTAAACGAAAGATATTTGTCACCTTCAAAATAAAGCACCGTATCAACAATATGTTCCAACACTTTTGGACCTGCAATTGCTCCATCCTTGTTTATGTGCCCTATGATAATCATCGGTATTCCCGAGGCTTTTGCGGCCTTAATTAGCCGAGTTGCCGACTCTCTTACTTGTGTAACGCTTCCGGCCGAGGAAGAAACCTCGTCGGTAACCATTGTTTGTATTGAATCAATAATTACAATATCGGTTTTTTCTATCGTTATTTCGTTTGAAATTACGTCAACATTAGTTTCGTTCGCAAGCTTTATATTGTCGGAATTAACCGAAAGTCGTACCGCGCGCAGTTTTATCTGACTTAATGATTCCTCTCCCGAAATATAAAGCACCCTGTGTTTTTCAGATAAACTTTTACACGCTTGCAACACAATTGTAGACTTTCCGGCTCCCGGTTCGCCCCCCAAAAGCACCGCCGAACCTTTTACAAGTCCGCCGCCTAAAACCCTGTCAAACTCGCCTATTCCGGTCTTTATTCTGATGTGGTTGTCCGCTTCAACTTCACTTAGAGAAACGGTTTTAATTGAAGGGTGTCCCGATAAAAACGATTTCCTGTCAGAAGCTTTTTTCTCTACTATCTCTTCAATTAATGTATTCCACTCTAAACATTCGGGGCATCTTCCAAGCCACTTAGGCGAAGATGCTCCGCAATTTGAACATAGATATATTGTTTTTAAAGCCGCCATTTAGTAGTTCCTTAATTTTTTATTCTTTACTGTTTTTATATTCGATATAACCCTCATAGATAATATACGA
>CAYJFO010000078.1:0-8738 GCA_964369645.1 uncultured Oscillospiraceae bacterium
CTTTGGCAAAAGGAAAAGAACTTGTAGGCTAAAAAAACAGATATAAAAAAAACGGTGTCTTTCGACGCCGTTTTTTTTATTATGTAGTTTTAAAAAACTAAACTGTTGGTACTCCGTCTTCTGCTACAGAAGGTTTGCAGAAAAGCACGATCAACCAGATAAATCCTACCAACGGAATAAATACGATGAAAAGCCATGTCCAGCCTTTTCCCATATCTCTTAATCTGCGAACATACAGCGCTATTGCTGGAATCATTACCGCCAAACTGTAAATCGTCATAAGAATATCTGTCGATATCACCGAACCAATAATGTTCAGCACTGCGCCAACTATAAAGTTAACTAGAATAGCCATCCAGAAGTCGTTGCGGTTTGTTCTTGCCGAAAAATTGACAAAATTTTTCCACATGTTAATGTAGGGTTGAATAAAGCTCATGATAATTCTCCTAAAAATTAATATTTTGTTCATATGTGCGCTATGAATTATACAGGACTTATCGCTTTTTGTCAAATAATAGAGAAAATATGGTGTGGATAAAGACGTTGATTAACTATCTATATATCTCCCCCACCAACGGTGTTGCCTCCGGCGGGGGAGATATATAGATAAACTCTTTTTTCCACTCCCAGAAACTATGGAATGGTTAGTGACGTTAATTTCGTTTTTGCAAGGCTAGATTTTGCCACCCGTTGACACACTAACCCTTAATTTTTTGTAAAATTTCTTTCACAGTAAACCTTAGATATCTGTATGCGGGAAAGATTTTTTTATACGAATAATATGCCGACTTGTTGATGGGCAGATCGTATTCACCGAGAAACTCGACATATCGTCCGCCAAACTGCCTTTTAAATTCGTGAAGCAATTTAAGCTTGTGGTTTTGTGGGTCGCCAATCGTTCCAAACTGATCGAGCCACACGCTTCCGCGCTGTTTGCTTTGCATAATCTTGTCGAGATACACCCGTTGGTTTATAAACGTCTCAAAGAAAGTGTTGTCACTTCCGGCATGAACCGCCCACGAATGTTCGCCATAGTTCACCACTATGTGCGCCGTCGCAACATAACTTTCGGGGTACTGCTCTGCTTTGGCCTCATAGCCTGAAAGTTCTCGCTCAAGCCGTGCTTTTGTCGCGTTAGCTTCATCTATATATTGTTGTTTAACGACCGTTTCAAGACGTTTTTTGTTCTCTTCTAGTTTTTTTACAAGCGAGTTTTTTATTTGCTTCGGGTAAACCGTCCCAACAAAAATCTCCGCCATTCCGTTTTTGTTTAACACATCGTAGAAATCCTGATAATATTGTTTGGAATAGCTGAAAAAGTTGTCGCGCTCCCCCGTGAGTTTAATAAGGCGATAGAAATCTTCGATGTTGTCACGTGTTCCAATCGAGATTTCGGAAGGATATGTTTCACCTTTTCGGTTATTTTTCATGACATTTCCAACTATCGATTTTTTAATCGCAGCTTCGTCTCTCGTTAAATCAATCCTGAAACTATATCGTGGAAGTTTTTTTTCAAAACCCAAATTATGTCCGCCATGGACAAACCCAAGCGACAAAAGATCGTCGTGTACGGGGTTTTGTTTGACGTTCTTTTCGGTCGGTTTGCCGTCTTTTCCTATCTGCCATCTTTCGATATCGGGGTCAATGGTAACCGACATGACGCGTTTGCTTTTAGCAAATGCAAACAGTTTTTTTGTAAACTCTTCTAGCAGTTGCTTGTCGTTAAAGTCAATAACAAATCCACAAGGACAATAAAAGTATGCCGGAAAAAACGACGGTTTATGAAGAAGCAAAAGCGCCGCCGCTTTTATCTCGCCTTTATCATCTTTAAGCGAGGTATAATACGCCGTTTGTCCTCGTGATTGCTCGCAAAGTTCCCCCCAACCGACGCTTTGCATAAAATGTGATTTTGTTGGGTGGTTTTTTACAAACTCGTCAAATTTTTGTTTATCGGTTGATGTATCAAATACCATTTTTAAAACTGTCTCCATGTTAGTTATATTTTGAAATTGTATCGCTTAGATGTTGTTTATATCGCTTTATTACCGTGTCGGGTGAAACTATCGCAACTTTGTTTGTAAACATGAACAACCACGAAAAAAACGTCGGCGATAGCTCAACCGCAACATCTATTAAAAAAGTTCCGTTTTCGGTTTTTCTAAAGATTAAATCTGTCCCAAACCGGTCAACAGCTATATTTGAAAGCGACTTGTCAAACTCTAGCGTAACTGTTGTTATCTCGCCACCAAACATCGAAAATTTTGTGTTTTGATAGCTTGACGGGTTGAAATTTCTTATCTTACTATTGCTTTCAATCGCTTGCTTTGACGGTTTAACCGACGTCATGCGATCGACCCGATAGTTAATTATACCCTCGTGTTTTTCGGAATAGCAAACAAGATAGTAGTTTGAATCGGAATATAAAAGCGAAAGCGGACTTACGCAATATTCGGCTTTTTGATGCCGAAAAACGCGAGTTTTTACGTCGTCGTAATCAAAATAATAAAACAACAATTTTTTGTTGTCTAAAATAGCGGAATAGATAGCGTCGACGTTGTAAAGAATACTTTCGTTCATCGACTTTACTTGTCCTTCGACGACCAACTTGCGCGAAAGCGTTTTTGCGTAGTTCTTGCTCGTTAGCGTTTCAAGTTTTTGGATAAGCGAAAGGCTTTTACGTTTGGTTATAAACTTCGAAGAACAAACGGCGTCCGCAAGCAGTTTAAGCTCCGCAATTTCAAACGTCCTTGAAACTAACATATATTTGGTTCCAACGCCGGTTTTTGTTTCTATGTGTAGCCCAAACTCCTTCAAAATTGCTATATCGGAATAAACCGATTTTCTTTCTGCAACTATCCCCTTAGAGTTCAAAAAATCAATTATATTGTTTACGCTAACCCCGTTTTCGGAATCTGTATGGGTTTTTAAATAATCATATATCCAAAGCAACTTAAGTTTTTGGTTTTCCGTTCCTGCCATATATTATACCCCACCAAGCGCAGTGTTACAAAACATTTTTTTATCGTAAAGCCTAACGTTATAATATTCCTTTTTGTAAAAATAATCAACATCTTTTTTGCTTTATGTCCGATTAATCGTACACCATTTCAAGTATACTGTACAAAATGAAAAGAGAGGTGTTGTTTATGTTAAAGCGACTTACAAAACTATTTGATTTTTTGGCTCTTCTAAGCCTTGTTGAGGATGTCGATTGGGACGCAGATTATCAAATGTAATATTAATCCCGCCTAAAAAAATTGACAAAAATTCTTCTTTAAAAACCTTGTATCAAATGCTGTAAATTCGTTTTTTTATATCTTCTTTAGTATGCTCATAGACGAGATTAGTATAAAAAAAACTAAATAAAATAGATATAAATTAGTACAAACGTATAAATTATAAAATTCTTTTGAAAAATCTTTTTTAATTAAATTTTATGTAGTATAATGTTAACATAGTTATAGTATTATTTTAAGACGATGCAATATGCGAAGCTCAACGCACAAAACACAATAGTTCGGCACCGTCGATAAAATCAATAAAGTTTTTTGAAGGAATTTATTATTATGGAGAGCAATAAACTAAACTGTGTTATTCTCGCGGCGGGTGAAGGAAAAAGGATGTTTTCTAAAAACTCCAAAGTTCTTTGCGAAGTTACCCATAAACCTATGCTACTTTGGGTTACCGATGCCGCAAAATCCGCCGGAATTCAAGAGATCTGTATCGTGGTTAGCAACAAAGACGTTGAAAAAGCGGTTTCAAACGAAAAATTTAATATCTGTTATCAAAACGAGCGGCTCGGAACAGGTCACGCTGTGCTTTGCGCCAAAGATTTTTTAAATTCTTTAAGCGACGGAGACACACTTATTCTGTACGGAGACGCTCCTTTTATTGATAAGGAAACGATTACAAAAAGTTTCTTACAACATAAACAAGACGACAACGCGGTTACCGTTATAACTGCAAGCATAGACAACCCGAAAGGTTACGGGCGCATCGTTCGCACGGGCGGAAAACTTTCTTCGATTGTCGAAGACCTCGATTGTGACGACGTTACCGCGACAATTAAAGAGATTAACTCGGGATGTTGTTGGTTTAAAACAAGCGAACTGCTTTCGGCGCTTTCGCTTATAAAAAACGACAATAAAAAAGGCGAATATTATCTGACCGACGCGGTTAAGATTCTTATCTCGGGCGGCAAAAACGCCGGTTGTTATCTCTCAGATAGCTCCGATGTAACGCTTGGAGCAAACAATCCAATTGACCTTTTAAACCTAAACGACATGGCTTCGGAACGCGCTATCATGAAACATCTTATGAATGGTGTTCATTTTGTCAAAAAGGACGGAATTATAATAGGCCCCGATGTTGAAATCGGCGCGGGCGCTACAATACTTCCGAACACAGCGATATACGGCAGATGCAACATAGGCAAAGGCGCCGTTGTCGGCCCAAATTCGGTAGTCAACAATACCGATATCGGCGAAGGCTCAACGTTTAACGCAAGCCAAAGCAACCAAGCAAAGGTTGGCGCGGGCGTTTCTATCGGGCCGTTTGTACAACTAAGACCCGGAACTGTTGTGGAAGACGATGTCAAGATAGGCGACTTTGTCGAGATTAAAAACTCGACTATCGGCAAAGGCACGTCGGTCGCCCACCTAACGTATATCGGCGACACCGATGTTGGCAAACATTGCAACTTTGGTTGTGGCGTCGTTACGGTTAACTACGACGGCGAAAACAAACATCGTTCGACGGTCAAAGATTACGCTTTTGTCGGTTGTAATACAAACATTATCGCCCCGTCGGTAATCGGCGAAGCGGCGTACACGGCGGCCGGCGTTACCGTTAGCGGCGAAGTTCCGGACGGTTCGCTTGCAATTGATCGCGGCAAGATGGTTATCAAAGAAAATTGGGCTTCAAGAAAACTTGAAAAATATATCGAAAAGAAAAAAAAGAAATAAAAGATTTTCAAATTAAGAAAGGAACTGAAAAAGATGAACCTCCACGGAAGAGATATTAAAATTTTCTCCGGCAACAGCAACCAAAAACTAGCTAAAAGCATGACGGAGTATCTTGGTCTTCCTCTAGGTAAAAGCGACGTCACGATGTTTAGCGACGGAGAGATTTCGGTTAACATCCATGAATCGGTAAGGGGAAGCGACGTTTTTGTCGTCCAATCCACCGGAATGCCGGTCAACCGAAACATCATGGAACTTCTTTTAATGATCGACGCATTTAAACGTGCTTCTGCCGGAAGAATAACCGCCGTTGTTCCATATTACGGTTATGGTCGCCAAGACAGAAAGGCCAAAAGCCGTGACCCTATCTCGGCAAAGGTTGTAGCCGATCTTATAACGGTTGCGGGAGCAGATCGTATTCTTTCAATGGATTTCCACGCCCCCCAAATACAAGGTTTTTTCAACATTCCGGTTGATCATCTTTTGGGACTTCCGGCGTTATGTCCGTATTTTGTGAACAAATTCGAGAACAAAGAAAACCTCGTTGTTATGTCGCCCGACATCGGTTCGATAAACCGTGCGCGTAACTTTGCAAAGCGTCTTAACGCCCCTCTTGCGATAATCGACAAACGTCGCCCGGCTCCCAACGTCAGCGAGATTATGAATATTATAGGAAACGTCGAGGGTAAAGACGTTTTGATATACGACGACCTTGTGGACACCGCCGGAACGCTGTGCAACGCCGCAAACGCTATCAAGGAACACGGCGCAAAAAGCGTCACGGCAACCGCAACACATGCCGTGCTTTCGGGCAGCGCGATTAAAACGATACAGGAAAGCGCTATCGAAGAACTTGTGTTTACCGACACGATAGACATTCCACAAGAAAAAATGATAGATAAATTTAAAATTCTATCGGTTGCCCCGATATTTGCGGAGACAATTTCGCGCGTCTATTCCGACCGTTCTATTTCTCCGTTGTTCGATTAATATCTTTAAAAACAATGAATGGATATTTTTATGTTTGATTATCTTTTTTGTAGCGCGACAATAGTAACCGAGGACAATGGCAAAGTAATAGAAAACGGATATGTTGGCGTTTTGGGTGGAATAATAGAATATGTTGGAGAAAAAAAACCACAACAACAAGCCAAAACCGAGATTGATTGTAAAAACAAAGTTTTAATCCCGGGGCTTATAAACACCCATTGCCACAGCGCAATGTCGCTTCTTAGAAGTTTTGCGGACGATTTGACGCTTGAAAAGTGGTATTTTGAAAAGATACTTCCAACCGAAGCGACGTTCACAAAAGAGATGGTTTATGCCGGCTCTACGCTTGCTTTTGCCGAAATGATAGCAAACGGCGTCACCTGTGTCGCGGATATCTATTTTCATCTAGGGATGATAGCGAAATCCGCTTGCGAAGTCGGAATAAAAGTCAACCTTTGTAACGAGCTTGTAGACTTTGACGAACAAAATTTTGTGCTTGAAAAAGACCGAAGCTATATAGACTCTATCGAGGTTCTAGAACAGTTCCACCGCGAAAAGAGCGGCGGCCTTGTCGTTCTCGACGCCGGAATACATGACGAATACACGACCCATCCAAAGGTTTGGAAAGCAGCGATTGAGTTTGCACAAAAGCATTCGCTTAACATGCAAATGCATCTTTCGGAAACAGCCAAAAATCACAATGATTGTATTGCGCGTCGTGGAAAAACGCCGACAGAGGTGTTTGATCAACATGGGGTTTTTGAAATCTCAACGCTTGCGGCACATTGTATACACCTTTCGGAAAACGACATAGATATCTTAGCAAAACACGGGGTTTCAGTCGCGTTCAACCCTATGTCCAACTTGAAGCTAACCGACGGGATACTAAACGCCGAGCGACTCTTAAACCGCGGCATAAACGTAGCTTTTGGAACAGACGGCGCAGGGTCTAACAACAGCCTTGATATCTTTGCCGAAATGAAAACTGGCACAATACTTCAAAAAGAGCTAGCCCACGACCCCACAGTGTTTCCGGCAAAAACCGCGTTTAGCTGTGCGACAAGCAACGGCGCAAAGGCAGTGTTTAGGCAAAACGAAACAGGAGCGATTAAACAAGGCTTATCTGCCGACATAGTGTTAGTTGATTTCAACAAGCCGTCGTTAACGCCTAGTTATGATGTTGTTTCTTCCTTGGTTTATAACACAAGGGGAAGCGACGTTTGTTTGACTATGGTTAACGGGAAAATATTGTACAAAGACGGAAACTATTTGACGATAGATATCGAAAAATTAATGTTCGAGGTTACCGAGATATCCAAAAAGATAAAGTAGATTTTTATTTATTTCCAGTCACTCGCCTAACAAAAGATTTATATAACTAGCGCCATATTAAACAGGGGATGGTTAAATTTATGGAGAATTTTTTAAACAACATCGGTCAATCGGCGTCAACTGCTTTTGTTGACACCGTTTTTGATTTTGGAATAGCAATATTAATTCTCATAGTCGGGTTGTTTTTAATCAAACGCTTGACTAACATATTAAAGGTTTCAAAGATAGTTTTAAGACTTGATAAAAGTGTTCAAAACTTTATTTTAAATCTTTTAAACATCATTTTAAAAGCGCTTGTTTTGTTTATTGCCGCGGTTCAAATAGGGGTTCCAGAAGCGTCGATAGTCGCGGTTATAGGTTCCGCGGGGCTTGCCATTGGCCTTGCGCTTCAAGGCGGACTTGCAAACGTTGCGGGCGGATTTTTCATTATGATCTTTAGGCCATTCAGTGTCGGAGATTATATAAAAATCACAGACTATGAGGGCACAGTTTCGGACATCAATGTTTTTTACACAACGTTAATAACCCCCAACAACCAAGTCGTAACCCATCCAAACGGCGATCTTAGCAACGGCGTCATGATAAACTTTAGCAAGCTCCCAACAAGAAGGGTTAACCTAACGTTTGGCGTCGCGTACGACAGCGACATTGAACAGATTAAAAAGATTATGCTCGACGTTGTAAACAACCATCCGAAAGTTTTACAAGACCCCATTCCAGAAGCAAGGCTTTTAAACCTTGGTGATAGTTCAATGGATTTTTACCTGCGCGCTTTTTGTAATACCGACGTATATTTTGAGGTTAAGTATGATATATACGAACAAGTTAGAATTGCTTTTGACAAAAACAACATTGAAATCCCATTCCCGCAACTTGACATTAACTTTAACGGAGTCAACCCCGATATTATAAGCGAAGTTAAAGAAAGTAAAAAATAAAGAGAGATTAAGCAATGTATTGTAGTAATTGCGGAGCAGAAATCGCAAGCAGCAGCTTGTTTTGCAAATATTGTGGAACTAAAGTTGACATAAACGACAACAACGATATTGTATTGGTTCAAAATCAAAACAACGAATATGTCGCAAAGTCAATAAAAAAGAACAAAAAATCTTCATGGCGGCCGTTTGGCTTCAGAAGTGGAAAATGGTATAAAGCGACTGTCGCTTATATGTATTTTTTCTTCCTATTTCTTATGTATTTCGGAACTGTTATAGAATTTTCCGAAAGCGAAAGCCAAATTGGCGATATAATAATGCTCGTTGCGTTTACTATGCCGTATCTTATCATGTCAAACCTTTTCGGGCTTCAAGAAAAATTACCGTTATACAATAGCAAAAGTCCGATACTTAAAATGATAGCTTGTGCCATAACATTTCTTACAATTGTTTATATAGCTACCCTGTTTATGCCGGACACTGTCGAGTCAACCGAAAACGACATAGTGGAGACTGAGGA
>CAYJFO010000079.1:0-8703 GCA_964369645.1 uncultured Oscillospiraceae bacterium
AATCCCAAGCCGAAACCGCTATGGTACACCGAACCGTATCTTCTAAGGTCAAGATACCATTCATAATCCTCTTTATGTAGCCCCATCTCTTCAATCCTTGCAACAAGGTTTTGATATCTTTCCTCACGTTGGCTTCCGCCTATAAGTTCCCCAACTCCCGGAACAAGCATATCCATTGCGGCAACCGTTTTTCCGTCTTCATTTAGTCGCATGTAAAAAGATTTTATCTCTTTTGGGTAGTTAATTACAAAAAGAGGTTTGTTGTATATCTTTTCGGTTAAATATCTTTCATGTTCCGTTTGAAGGTCTACTCCCCAGCTGACTTTATATTCAAACTCGTCGTTGTGTTTCATAAGTTGTTCGATAGCTTCGGTGTAGCTTATTCTTCCAAACTCGCTGTCTTTAAGTTTTGTTAAACGTTCGATTAAACCTTTATCGTAAAAACTATTGAAAAAGTTAATCTCATCCGGACACTTTTCGAGAAGATGTGATATGACGTATTTAACCATACTTTCACCAACGTCCATGTTGTCATTTATATCGGCAAACGCCATCTCGGGTTCGACCATCCAAAACTCGGCGGCGTGGCGAGGGGTGTTGGAGTTTTCCGCCCTAAACGTTGGGCCAAATGTGTAGACGTTTGAAAGACCTATAGCCATGCCCTCGGCTTCGAGTTGCCCCGAAACAGTAAGGCTTGTTTCTCGTCCAAAAAAGTCTTTAGAATAGTCAACGCTACCGTCGTCGGTAAGTGGCGGTGTTTTTGCGTCAAGCGTTGATACTTTAAACATCGCGCCCGCTCCCTCACAGTCGCTTCCTGTTATTATAGGTGTGTGAACATAAAGAAATCCGTTTTGATTGAAAAAACTGTGTATTGCAAATGCAGTTTCGCTTCTAATCCTAAACACAGCGTTAAATGTGTTTGAACGACCACGCAGATGCGGAATTGTGCGCAAAAATTCAAGCGAATGTTTTTTCTTTTGAAGCGGATAATCGCTGTCACATCCGCCCATTATCTTGGCGGATTGAGCGTTTATCTCAAACGGTTGTTTTGCGTTTGGGGTTAAAACAACGTTTCCCGTTACCAAAACTGAACTTCCGACCGAGGCGTTAGCCGCCTCTTTAAAGTTTTCAACCTTTGCTTGTTCCAAAACTATCTGGATGTTTTTAAAACAACTGCCGTCATTAAGCTCGAGAAATCCCAAAGTTTTTTGTTCTCTTGCCGTTTTAACCCAACCGCCGACCGTTACCGTGTCGCCGTCCTTTAGGCTTACGTTTTTATATAGTTCAAAAATAGCTGTTCTTTTCATATGGTAATCTCCTTTTTTGTTTTTAAATTATACACTTTTTTTGTTTTTTATTAATAAATAAATTATATCGAGTTTAAAGGAATAAAACCATCCTTTAAACTTTAAAACACCGCTTAACATTAGTTACCTTATGTACAGGTTTTTTATGCTTCACTATTTTTATATTTAGATTTATTTTAACATAGATAATTAAAAATTGGTAGCATTTTATATAGTTTTTAAGGTGTTTTTGCACACAAAAAAGACAACCGATAATCGATTGTCTTTTCAGTATTGTAAATATTATAAACAAATACCCTGTGCTATCATAGCTTCCGCAACTTTAAGGAAACCGGCAATGTTTGCGCCGTCAACCAAGTTGCCCTCTACTCCGTAGTCTCTCGATGCGTTGTAGGAATTATAGAAAATGTTTGTCATGATAGATTTTAGCTTGATGTCAACCTTTTCAAATGTCCAAGAATAACGCATAGAGTTTTGGCTCATCTCAAGCCCCGAAACCGCAACGCCTCCGGCATTAGCCGCTTTCGCCGGTCCAAACAAAACGCCGTTCTTTTGGAACAATTCAACCGCTTCGGTAGTACACGGCATGTTTGCGCCCTCGGCTACCCCTATAACTCCGTTTTTAATAAGAATTTCCGCCGACTTTTCGTCGAGTTCGTTTTGCGTTGCACAAGGAAGAGCAACCTCGCAAGGAACGCTCCAAATTCCGGCGCAACCCTCTTGATATGTCGCCTTTTTAACATAGTTGATGTATTCGCTTATTCTCTCGCGTTTAATCTCTTTTAGCTTTTTGACAACTTCAAGGTCAATTCCATTTTTGTCGATGATGTAACCGCTTGAATCGGACATCGCAATAACCTTTCCACCAAGCTCGGTAGCTTTTTGCGCAGCGTAGATAGCAACGTTACCCGAACCCGAGATAACCACTGTTTTACCTTTAAAGCTTTCGCTCTTCATGCAAGTTAGCATTTCTTCGACATAATAGCAAAGCCCAAAACCTGTAGCTTCGGTTCTTGCAAGGCTTCCGCCGTATGTCAAGCCTTTACCGGTCAAAACGCCTGTGAACGTTCCTTGAAGGCGTTTATATTGCCCAAACATGTATCCAATTTCCCTAGCCCCAACTCCGATATCTCCAGCCGGAATATCGGTATTTGAACCGATATATTTCCAAAGCTCGGTCATAAAGCTTTGGCAAAATCTCATAACTTCCATGTCTGATTTGCCTTTTGGATCAAAGTCGCTTCCGCCTTTACCGCCACCCATTGGAAGCGAAGTCAAGCTGTTTTTGAAAACCTGTTCAAAGCCTAGGAATTTTATAACCGAACCGCTAACGGTTGGGTGAAAACGAAGACCACCTTTGTAGGGACCTATTGCCGAGTTGAACTGAACACGGAAACCACGGTTAACTTGCACTTTACCATTGTCGTCTACCCAAGGCACTTTGAACTGCAAAAATCTTTCGGGTTCAACAATTCTTTCGATAACCCCAAATTTTTCAAACTTATAGTCTCTTTCAACAACCGGAATAAGCGAGCTTAAAACCTCATGGGTTGCTTGCAAAAATTCCTTTTCGTTTGCATTTCTGACTTTAACAGTTTTATAAACTCCGTCTAAATAGCTGTTTAATATCTCCATCTTTTTAACCTCACAGTATTTTTTTAGTTTTGTATGTTATTATAGTGTATTTACTAAATAAAAACAAATGAAAAACCCAAAAAAATAGTTAATTTATAAAAGATTGTATATCCTACTATTTTTTTCGAAATCATCTACATTTGTTTTATGCACTTTTTAGCAGGGTAAAGCTTTAAATCAATAAAGAGAGTAGAGTTAGTCCTTGTAATTATTATGTCACAAATATCAAACAGACAATTTGTCTGTTTTTTCAATGCCGTTTTCAACAAATCTTAAAGCTGTTTCGTAACCGATAGCACTGTTGTCGCCCATAACGTTAGTAACAACACTGTCTTGAAGCGAAGCTATCAAACGGTCAAATTGAACCACGGGAATTACCGAGTTAACAAGATTTGTAAGCGATGTTTTATCAACTCACCATTAGCAGTTCACCTTTATGGGGCTGTGCATGTGCACAGTTGAATTTAACGGCAGTATTTCACACAAATTTCTCGATTGTCAATATGTTTTAAACAGTTTAGTCATTTTTGTTAATTTCGAATTAATATTTTTGTAACATTCGATATATAGATTGCAAAACAAAAGCAGGTTTCCTTAAAAACCCACTTTTCGTTTTTTTTATCTGTTTGCATCTAGTTATTTTTCGGTCGTATCCACAACGGTTGAATTGAATTTCTATCGCATCGCATACAACGATTTGCTTCGTACAACGCTTCGTTTTGGTTAAACGGTTGGACAAGTTCTTCAAAATTGTCTTGCAACGAAGCCGGTGAAAGGTTTTTTTCTTGACATATTTCGTCATCCCATGTTTTTATAGACAACGGCATCTCGGGTATCTCTATTGGCTCACCAACGTACAGCCCAACCCCTCGCAAGTCTTTATCAACCTTTTCCGCCACGCTTTTGCCCTCTGCAATTGCACGTATTGCTATTCCGTTTTTTACTACGTCGCCTACGGCATAAACGCTTTTACGTGAAGTTTCAAAGCTCGTTTTGTCAACTTCTATTAACCCGTTTTTAGTATCGATATCATCAGATAAAAGTGATAAATCTGGGTACTGCCCAACCGCCGTAATTAAAAAATCTGCTTTGATTTGTTTTGTGACTTGGTCGGACAAAATCGGTGAAAACCTACCGTCAAGATCGGTAACTGCGTGACATTTAACAAGTGAAACACTATTGTCTTTAAACTCTGTTATGCTATATCCATCTTCAAATTTAATGTTCTCTTTAATTGCGAAATCTTTTTCCTCATAATTTGCCGGCATCTGTTCAAACGTTTCAAGCGAAACTACCGTAACAGATTTTGCCCCAAGCCTTATAGCGGTTCGCGCCGAATCTATCGCAACATCTCCTCCGCCCAAAACAACAACATTTTCGGGAACATCTTTTTTTCCGTTAATTCGAACATCTTTCAAAAAATCGACAGCTGTAACGGTGTTTTCGCTTGAAAGCGATTTTAATTCTCGCCCAAACTGTGCACCGATAGCTATTATAACGGCGTCATGCTTTTCGTTAAGCTGGTCAATCGTTATGTCTTTTCCGACTTTACAACTATATATAATGTTAACCCCAAGCGCAACTATCGAGTTAATCTCTAAATCAAGATCTTCGTCCGGCATTCGATATGACGGCACACAAATCGCGAGCATACCGCCCGCTTTTTCAAGTTGTTCATAAACTTCGACTTGGTATCCGGTTCTTTGTAAAAAATATGCCGCCGTAAGTCCTGCAGGACCTGCTCCGATTATGCCTATCGTTTTGCCATTTGACTCGGCTTTGTCCTCGACAAACTTTCCGTTAGACAAGGCATTAAGCGAGATGTATTTTTGCAATGCACGCACCCCAACGGTGTTTTCAATCTCTTTTCTTCTGCAACGTTGTTCGCAAGGTCTAGCGCAAATTTTCCCACAAATTAAAGATAACGGGTTGGTTTTTCGCATAAGATGATATGCTGTTTCCTCTTCGCCTTGTTTCATCAACGCGACATAACCCGGAATATGAACATGCGCTGGGCAAGCGTTAACACACTGGGCGATAAACAACGTTCTGCATATGCTTGTCCTACAAAACTTGTCATTAATATGTTCCAAGATAACCTCCTCAAAACGGTCGATTATCTGATAATAAAGCTCACTCACGCGCATTTCGGCATAGGTATTTGAAAGGTCTGCCAATGCTTGTTTAAGTCGGTCTATCGAATTATGTTTCGTTTCTTGAAGCGTTATGTCTTCTATGCAACTATTTAGATACCTCGCTTGGTCGCTCTCTATTCTTATCTCTCGTATTAAAAAACGAGACAAAAATCTTAGATAATCGACGGGGCAAAATTGTTCGCCTATAAACATAATATAATCTGCTGTCTTGTCGTTAAGATGGTTTTCAATAGGTTCAAGCATTTGATTTCCAAACACAATCTCCCCTAACGCTCCGCCTATTTGAACACCGATTATCTTGCTGTTGTTTCGCATATTAAGGTTAAGCTTTGCCAGAATATCTAACGGAGATTTTGATATATCTATCTCGGCAACTATATTTTCCGTTAGGTCTCCAATTATATTAAATGTTCTAATCATCTTTATTGACCAACCTCTTCTCTGTATTTGTCGATAGGCATATCGTCACGATTTGGGTTGTAGTAGTAGTATGATGGCAACGTTGTCATACAATGGTCATAGCTTATCATGCTTATCGGGCAAACCCTCCAACAGCCAACACATTCTTTTCGAGTACACATAGATTCAAAACATTTTATATGGTCTGTTACTCGGCGAACCGTTCCAAGGTATCTTTTTGCGTCTTTTGGAATGGCGCCGACAGGACATGATTTCTGACACAGACGACATCTAGAACAAAACTCCTCTATGTT
Organism: uncultured Oscillospiraceae bacterium; assembly: GCA_964369645.1. Classification (GTDB taxonomy): domain Bacteria; phylum Bacillota; class Clostridia; order Oscillospirales; family Ruminococcaceae; genus CAYJAY01. The sequence continues at coordinate 5,812 of CAYJFO010000079.1, forward strand.
GTAATCTTTCGGCTTGTCCAAAGGCAACTCGGCATCTATTAAAATAGACGCATATTTAAGCCTTGTGCCGATTTCAGGGGTGTGACAAATTCCATATGTAGACATATTTCCCATTCCCGCGTTAACTGCGTGGACGGGATATTTTATAAATCCTTCCCACGAACGTGCCCGACAATCGTACCCCTCGCTTCGTATGTAGTCCGCAACGGTGTGGATATGTTTTGCGCAACTGTAGTATCCAAAGTATGCGGCTGTGTCATGTTTTGGCTCGGGGTATCTTTGGACAATCTCTTTTGGCACTTCATAGCCTAAAATAATTATCGTATCAAATATGATATGGTCATCAACTTCAACCGCTATAAAACGTCTGTCTACTTTGGTTACGCCTATACTTTTAAACCCAAGGCTTTTTGCAAAATCTATTATCGACTGTTTAAGCTGTTCGGGATTCTTCGTTTTATTTTCGGCAACCAACGGGACGTCTATCCCCTCTGCCTCGTTCATTATTCTCTCAAAAGACGTATGTAGATGATGTTTATATTCTTGCGGATCATCCAAAGTTTCGTCCATCGACGTTCCAAAAAAATTAGGCCTGTTTTTGTTGTTAAACGCCGGAGGGTCTAGCGGTATCGGTTGGTTTTTAACAAACCTGTCATACTCGTCGAGATCGACAAACATAAGATATGGGTTGCTGTCGGTTATTTCTTTGCCGGGGTTGTCAAAGTATTTATAAAGCCCGTTGGAATAACTCCAACGTTGTATTCTCGTTTCATCGTTAGTTTCATCATGCATTTTTTTTGCGCGCTGTCTCCATTCCGCAACAACTTCGGAAAAAGATTCTTTTTTCTCGTCTGCATAATTGTGAAACACCTTTACATCTTTAGACATTTTTAACAATTTCCTTTCCAATACAGTTTTCACCCTCAAAACTAAACTAATTATATCATCACAGATTGTCACAGTAAATACAAATTGTTTAACATTTTATATTTAACTATCGTTCGAAATATGATATAATGCTTAAAAAGTAGGTTGAGCGACTGCATGTTGATATATCAATTGATATATCAACGTGAGGAAAGTCCGAGCTCCACAGGGCAGAATAGCTGTTAACGACAGCCGAAGGCGACTTCAGGGAAAGTGCAACAGAGATATACCGCCGTTTTTAACGGTAAGGGTGGAAAGGCGAGGTAAGAGCTCACCGGCTATCGGGAGACCGAATAGCCCTGCAAACCCTATTCGGAGCAACACCGACATGGACATTAAGCCGGCCCGGCATGTCCGAAAGCGTGGCATGAGCCATAGCGGCGACGCATGGCCAAGATAGATAGTCGTTCACGACAGAACTCGGCTTAAAGACCTACTTTTTTCTTTAAAATTAAATTAATAAGATATGTTATCCATCAAAATCTACAAATCAAAGTATTTCTTCAACTTGTAATTTTGCAGAAATATAAATAATAAAACCGGCCAATTATGAATAGATATTGAGTAAAAGCTCAATTGAAAGGAATAAATTTTTATGATTCTGGCCGTTTCGGTGATAGTTTTAAATGTCTTTTTTGTCATGTTGGTAGTAGTTCGAGAGATTTCCAAAAGCAAAATCCCGTTTAAGATTTCGGTTTGTTGTGTGTTTGTTGGAACAGCGTTTTTATACGCAATGAATTTTGTCGGAGAGCGTTTTGCTACAACATTAGACACAAACTATTTTACAACAAGTACAGCATCGTTGCTTGGAATTCCCGGGATTGTTATGATGTTTATGACGAGGTTTGTCGAGATGTTGTTTATATAATATTTGGAACAAATATTATATAATCTCTGCTTTGCAGCAGAGCTACCCCAAACAATGTAAATAAAAACGATAGAGAGTAATTTAATTATACTTTCATTATAATCCAAAGGATTATTATCCAAAATCTAATATAATAATAAACAAGCAATAATATATTAAAATTTTTACTGTTTTTTATTAAATTACACTATTGTTTTTTTATCGCAGATAAAGTATATTTATATTGTGGCAGATTGTCACCTATTTTATATAAAAAAAAGGAGTTGTAAAATGGCTGAATTCACATATGATATTGTTGAAAACATCGGAACACTTTCTGAAAACGCAAATGGTTGGAGCCGTTCGGTTAACCTAATAAGTTGGAACGGTAGAGATCCCAAATACGATATAAGAGATTGGGCTCCCGGCAACGAAAAAATGGGCAAAGGAATTTCCCTTTCAATCGAAGAGGTTAAGGTTTTAAAAGAGATCTTAAACGAAATGGAACTTTAAGAGGTGGCTGTGACAGAGTTTAGAGATCGATTTATCGGATTGTATCGTAAACATATCGAACGCGAAGGAAGTTTAAAGTTGCTCGATTGGCTTGACACCACCGACTTTTTTGTTGCGCCGGCAAGCACAAAATTCCACAGCGCATGTAAGTACGGTCTGGTTTCACATTCGCTCAACGTTTTTGATGTTATGCTAAAAAACGAAGAACTTTCGGAAAACAAAGACAAGCTTGAAAGTATCGCCATTTCGGCGTTGCTTCATGATCTTTGTAAAGTCGAGTTCTATAAAGAATCTACCCGCAACGTAAAAAACGAACAAACCGGAGCTTGGGAAAAAGTTCCCTACTATTTAATTGAAGATAAGTTTCCGTTTGGACATGGAGAAAAATCAGTTTATCTTATCGAACGTTTTTTCAAATTAAAAAATGAAGAAGCTATCGCGATACGTTGGCACATGGGTGGTTTTGACAGCGACGCAAAGGTAGGCGGTTATAGCGTTAGCAATGCCTTTTCAAAATACCCTTTGGCAGTAAAGCTTCATGTTGCGGATTTACAAGCTACATATCTTTTGGAAAACGATTAGTTTTACATAATATAAATAATCTT
>CAYJFO010000080.1:0-8545 GCA_964369645.1 uncultured Oscillospiraceae bacterium
CTTTCGTTTGGTAACTTCATCATTGAAAACACAAAGGAAAAGGTGCCTGCAATTATCGGGCAAACCGACACCGCCAAAAAACACGGAAAAAATTCACACAAAACTACTTTTATTACGTTCGACAGTAGTATGCGAAAACTGTACGAAGACAAAATAAACATCACTTTCCGCATGGAACAAGCACTTAAAGACAACGAATTTGTAGTTGAATATCAACCTAAAATCGATCTTAACTCTTTAAGCCTCAGCGGTGCCGAGGCGTTGGTTAGATGGCATCCGAAGCTGGGCGAAAAGGTGTATCCCGATGCGTTCATACCTGTTTTTGAACAAAATGGATTTATATCGTACCTCGACTTGTTTGTGTTAAAGGAAGTTTGCAAATGTATACAGCTTAATTGTGAAACGATGCAAATCCCGTGTATCTCTATCAACCTTTCTGCACACACCATTCTTTCGGACAATATCGTTGAGAGGATTTCGGATATCATGTCTATATATGACGTAAAACCCGAATCGATCGAATTCGAGCTCACCGAAAGCGCTATTGAATCGGACACAAAACGGTTTCTTGCGGTTGTTAAGAAATTGAAAGGCCTCGGTTTTTCAATCTCGATAGACGACTTTGGCGCAGGTGTTTCTTCGCTTAACAGGCTGTCGGCAGTTGAAGCCGATGTGTTAAAACTAGATAAAGCTTTCTTCGACTTGAAGGAACAGGGCGGAAAAAGCAGAGTTGTTGTAGCCGATGTTATAAGCATGGCGAAACATCTTGACATGAAAGTTGTAGCCGAAGGGGTCGAAACGGTTGCGCAAGCGCTATGGCTACGCCAAGCCGGCTGCGAATATGCACAAGGGTATTTCTTTGAAAAACCGATGTCTGTCGATGATTTTAAACAACTTCTCATTTCAAAAAAATTATACTCAATTCAATTGTAATTTTAACAATTAAAAAAACTCGAAAGCGTGATTTTAACAGTCACACTTTCGAGTTTTTTAAGTTTCACGTTATACACAGTTTGTTTCAATCCGTTTAATTAACTAGCTATCTTGGCTTTTTGTTAATGTTTCGATACACATCGACATAACCTGTTCGGCATTGTCTATAAAATTTTGTTTGATTTGGTTTGCTTCAAACTCTTTTGGGGCATATATTTCAAGCGCAAAAAGCGTGCATTCCTTTTCCGCTATCACTCCTCGAACCAAAAAACCGTCCTGTTGTTTTAAAATTTGAACATCATATTCCGTTTCGTTTCGTTGTCGTTTAAGTGCTTTAAGTGTTCGCTCAAGAGCCCTTTCTTTAACCGTTATCGGAACTTCGTCCTGTAAAAGCACAGATATGCTTTTGCCGTCGTCGGTCAAACGATAACCACGGTCGAACTCTTCGATATTTTTGCTGTCCAAAAGTTCCGAAATTGCCGACCCCGCCTCAAAATAGTTGCAAAGTCCGCTTCCCGTTAACGCTTCCAACAAATTGTCATGGGTTAGATTTGCGTTTTTAAATTTACCTATATGATTAGACAGTTTATCAAGTATATAACATATTAAAATCTTAATCTCTTTAATCGAAGTCAAGCCCCCCGGAACAACTCCGGCGGTGAACGCTTTGCTTTCCATACACAACCCCCATAATAAGTAATGTTGTGTAATTATATCATATTTTGGGCATTTTTACAAACAATACAACAGCGTTTATTCAAAAACCGTTTCGACAAGTTTTTGCGATTCTTCGGGGGAATATATAAATCTTTTGATGTTTGAACCGAGATAATGATATGTATTATCCGGTTTTGTTATACTTTCCTCGAACACGTCAACTATCGAAAGCTTAACTTTCATAGTTTGGTTGGATATGCTTTTTATATAAACGGTGGCTAAAAGCCCCGGTTTTGCCCCCTCAAATGGTTCTGAAAGCCCCGCAAGATTGGGAGTCAGTTCAACAAAAACCCCATAGCTTTCGACCGACCGAATTATTCCACACACGGTGTCCCCTCTTGAAAACATCGAGGCGTTTTGTTCAAACGTTCCGAGCAGTTCTTTGTGTGTTAAAACTATTCGTCCGTTTTGGTCGATAGTTTTGACGATACATTTTATCTCATCGCCAACCGAAAACCTGTCGCAAGGGTGGTTTATTCGGGAAACGGATATATAGTTTGTCGGTAAAAGCGCGGTTATTCCGCAACCGATATCGACAAAACAGCCAAACGTTTGGATGTGCGTAATTCTTCCGTCGATAACGTCTCCCGGCTGCATATTGTCGATCACCTGTTCAAAGTACTTTTGTTGAACCACTTTGCGCGAAAGTTCAAGCTTTTCTATTTTTCCTTTGTCGTTTTCAATAATGTTCTCTATACAAAAACAGGTCGGTTTCCCTACCCTTGATATAACCGAAACCTCTTTAACCACGCCGTCTTCTATCCCTTTGGCAGCCTGTTCAAACGGCATTATCCCTTTAAACGTGCCAAACTCAAACACAAGATTTTTATTTACGTCGTATAACACTGGTTTATGTTCTAAAATAGTGCTATTTAAAAATGCGCGTCTCAACGAAAGTTCATTGCTAATTAGTTGCTTGTTGTGGTTTGTTTTGAAAAGTTTTCCTTCATAAAAAAACTGTGACAAATCTGTATCCTCCGTCTTTTTTTAATTGCTTATGCTAACATGCAATTGCGTTTGATAACTTTGATTTATAAAATATATGCACCAAACCACAAAAATATTATCTTGTATTTTAAACAATTAAACATCTTAAAAATCTAGCGATATAAAAACAAAACAAATTTTGCCACAACGTTTATTTTTATGAAATATGTGTAAACTAAACAAAAATATTAACACACCATATATAAAAATAAGTTTATTTATTAATACTTATTAAACTGTGTTTAAATGTGTTGACGAGTATAAAAAAAAGTGATAAACTCACGAATGTAGATTAAAGGCGAATTTCTTCGTCTAAAAAAGGCTGTGATAATTATTGGAACATTTTATTGAAGAATTAAACCATGTGTTGGAACTTAAAACCGCTTTTACTATTCCGATTTTCGGAGGAATAGACATCCCACAATCAACGTTCTACACCTCAGTGATAGTCGTTGTTGTTGGTGTGCTTTGTTTTTTGGCGACAAGAAAACTTACTATTCGGCCATCTAACTTTCAACTTTATATCGAAGCTCTCGTCGAATTTCCGACAAAGATGTTTGAAAACACTTTGGGCGAACATGGTAAACAGTATGTCGATTATATCCTAACGGTTGGAACATATCTAATTTTTTCAAACGTGTTTGTAGGACTTATCGGCAAAAGTCCTCCGACAAGGGATCTCAACGTCACCGCGGCGCTTGCAATTATGAGCATTATTCTTATCCAATATGCCGGAATCAAAGCGAAAGGTCCCGGGAAATACCTTAAATCGTTTGGCGAGCCTATTAAAATTATTGCTCCGCTCAACGTTTTGGAGATATTTATTAAACCGTTATCGCTTTGTATGCGTCTTTTCGGAAATATCTTTGGCGCATTTTTAATCATGGAGATAATAAGGATACTAATTCCGGTTGGTGTACCCGCCGTGTTTAGCATCTACTTCGAACTTTTTGACGGATCGCTTCAAGCGTATCTATTCATATTTTTAACTTCGCTTTATATAAAAGAAGCAACAGAACAACATTAATAATTTTTAAGGAGATTTTTTAAAATGGTAGCAATAGGAGCAGGCATCGCTATATTAGCGGGATTAGGCGCAGGCGTCGGAATTGGTATTGCAACGGGCAAGGCGGTAGACGCAATTGCAAGGCAACCGGAAGCAGCAAACAAGATTAACTCGACACTTTTACTTGGTTGTGCGTTGGCGGAAGCTATCGCAATCTACGGATTTGTTGTAGCAGTTCTTATAATTTTCTTCCTTTAATAGATAAAGAGAAACAGAGGGAAAGATGTTTTTAAATTTAGATTGGCACATGATAGGCATTCCAATAAACATTTTAATATTGTTTATTTTGATGAGAATGTTTTTGTTTAAACCCATTCGCGGCATCATGGCGAAACGCAAAGAGGCTATCGATTCTCAGTTTGAATCAGCCGAACAAAAGATTGCGGACGCCGATAAAATGAAGTTGGAATACGAACAAAAACTCAAACAAGCCGAGGGCGAAAGTTTCGAGATAATTCGTGAAGCTCGTCAAAAGGCTCAAGAGGAATACGAAAGAATTGTTGTGGCAGCAAAGGCAGAGGCGGACAAAATTGTCAAAGACAGCCACAAAACTATTGCTATGCAAGCGGAAAAAGCGGCAACAAAATCGCAAAATCAACTCGCCGACTTGGTGCTTGACGCGGTTCTTAAAGTCTCTGGTCAACAAATAGACGACAGCGCAAGCAAAAAGATGATTGACGACCTTCTTAAAGAGGCAGGTAGTGCGAGATGACAGAGCTTGTATTAGAGTTTGCAAAAAAACTCGGCAAAATTAACGTATCGGAACAAGAAATTATTGCGTGCAGAATGGTGTTTGATAAAAATCCCGAAATCATGGATTTTTTGTGTAACCCTACTGTTCGCCCAACCGAAAAAAAAGCTTCTATCGAAAGACTTTTTGACGGGAATATGGCAAAGTTCGTGTGCGACCTTTGTGACAAAAATTCGGTTAAAGATATTCTTGAAATATTTAACCAATATCATAAGATAACACGTGTCAACAGCGACTGTGTTGAAGCCACGCTAACTTATGCAACAAAACCGGACAGCGAACAAATTGAATCTATTAAAGCGCTTATACACAACGATTTCAATGTACACAACATCGACCTTACGCTTGTCGAGGATAAAAGTATCGTTGGCGGTTGTATATTAAAAGTTGGGGACAAGGTCTATGACCGAAGCGTTCTTGGCGCTGTTACCGAGCTTAAAAACAAGCTCCGCGGAAACAGGCGGACTATATCAAACCCGGAAAACATCATCTCGATACTTAAGGAAGAGATAGCAAACTTCAACTCTTTCATGACGGTAAACGAGGTAGGTCGCGTAACTTCGGTCGCGGACGGTATCGCGATGGTATACGGAATTGACAATGTCGAATATGGCGAAATACTCATATTCGAAGACGGAACAAAAGGAATGGTTCAAAACATCTTATCCGACAGCCTTTGCGGTTGTGTTTTGTTTTCGCTTGACGACAAAATTTCGGAAGGTTCAAAAGCAACAAGAACCAAAAGAACCGCCGGCATTATGGTTCCGGACGATATTTTAGGACGTGTTGTCAACTCACTTGGTGAACCAATTGACGGAAAAGGCCCTCTGACGGACGGCGAATATCGTCCAATTGAATATGCGGCGCCCTCCGTTATCGACCGTATGCCGATAGACACCCCGCTACAAACGGGAATTTTGGCTATAGACTCTATGTTCCCTATCGGTCGCGGACAAAGAGAACTTATAATAGGAGACCGCGGAATCGGCAAGACTTCTATTGCGGTCGACACGATATTGAACCAAAAAGACAAAAACATGGTTTGTGTTTATGTCGCTATTGGTCAAAAAGCTTCAACGGTAGCCCAACTTGTCGGAACACTTGAGCGAAACGGCGCACTTGATTACACCGTTGTAGTTTCGTCTACGGCAAGCGAGGCGGCTCCCCTTCAATATATCGCGCCATACAGCGGCGCTGCGATTGCGGAACATTTCATGTATCAAGGCAAAGATGTTTTAGTGGTATACGATGATCTTTCAAAACATGCCGTTGCATACCGTGCGATATCGCTTCTTTTAAAACGTCCTCCCGGACGCGAAGCATATCCCGGAGACGTCTTCTATCTCCATTCGCGTTTGCTCGAAAGGGCGGCGCGGCTTTCAGACAGTCTTGGCGGCGGTTCTATGACTGCTTTACCAATTATCGAAACGCTAGCGGGAGACATCTCGGCATATATTCCAACCAACGTAATCTCGATTACAGACGGACAGATCTGTCTTGAGGGCGACCTTTTCTATTCCGGTGTTCGTCCGGCGGTTAATGTCGGCCTTTCGGTTTCGCGTGTTGGCGGCGCGGCTCAAACAAAGGTTATGAAAAAAGTTTCGGGCAACCTTAGAATAAACCTTGCCCAGTTCCGCGAACTCGAGATCTTTTCCCAATTTGGCGCAGACGTTGATAAAGCAACAAGGGAAACGCTTGCAAACGGACGAAAGTTAATCGAAATTTTAAAACAACCGTTAAACTCGCCACTTAACCTCCATAAACAGGTTTTGATGCTTATATGTGCAAACGAAAAATATCTACTAGATGTTGATGATAAAAAGATTTCAACATTTTTCGAGGGACTTTTCGAATATACCGAGACGCACTATATCGATATTTTAAAAGCTATCGACAACCAAAAAGTTATGACAGACGAGCTTAAACATGACATAGTTCTTATGCTTGAAAAATATAAAGCCGTCTTTTTGGACAACTCAAAATAAAGGATAGTTTATGTCTAACATAAGTGAAATACAAGAGCATATAAAGTCGATTAACGACACGATGAAGATAACAAGCGCAATGCATCTTATCGCGTCGTCAAAAATTAAAAAGACAAAAAAAATGCTCGACCAAACGGTACCGTATTTTAACGCGCTTCAACAAACCCTTGCAAGGATAATCGAACACACAGACGACTTCGACCACATATACTTCGACGATCGTCCACATATCAAACACAGAAAAAGCGGTTATCTCGTTATTATGGGTGACAAAGGTTTATGTGGGGCGTATAATCATAACGTTATAGACTTTGTCGAGAGGCATGTCGGCGACGAGGACGCAACTATATTTTTAGTTGGGTTAATGGGAAGAAAAGCGTTTAATAAAAAGAACATTACAGTTGATGCCGAGTTTTTGTATGTTGGTCAAAAACCAACAACTAAAAGGGCAAAACATGTTTCGGAAACTCTTCTTGACCTTTTCAGAAGAAAATTTTTAGACGATATATATGTTGTGTACACAGATATGGTGTCGCCGTTTAAATCGGAACCTCGCATGGTTAAACTCTTGCCGCTTGAAAAGCATAAGATTTCGGAACGAGCTGACGAAAGCAAATATCAAACACACAACACATTTTTTCCGTCCGCAGAAGCGGTTCTCGACCACATAATCCCCGACTATGTACGAGGGATTATATACGGTTGTTTTGTCGAGTCATTAATGAGCGAACAACATTCACGCATGACGTCGATGAACACAGCAACAGACAACGCAAAGGAGCTCCTGTCCGAACTTTCGCTTGAACGAAACCGAGCGCGTCAAGCTTCTATTACCCAGCAAATAAGCGAGATTGTCGGCGGAACGATGAGCCTTAACGAAGGAGAAAAACTTTAGATGAGTGAAAACAACGGGAAAATATATCAAGTTATGGGGTCGGTCGTCGATGTCGAGTTTGATGTTCAAACCCTCCCCAAAATCCACGAAGCGCTTTCGGTATATTGCCAAGGCGAAACACGAATTATGGAAGTTGCGAGCCACATCGGCGGCGGCGTAGTTCGTTGTATAATGCTAAATTCAAGCGACGGTCTCCACCGTGGCATGGATGTCAAAGCGTCGGGTGAGCCTATCTCTGTGCCCGTAGGACGTAGCGTTTTGGGGAGAATGTTCAACGTATTCGGAAACCCAATCGACGGCAAGCAACCCGTTGTGTCTGAACAACGTTGGGGTATACATCACAAAGCTCCAAGTTTTGAAGATCAAAGCCCCGTTGTAGAGATACTTGAAACAGGAATTAAGGTTATCGACCTTCTCGCACCATACGCAAAAGGCGGAAAGATAGGCCTTTTTGGCGGCGCTGGTGTTGGAAAAACTGTTTTAATCCAAGAACTAATACGTAACGTAGCGACGGAACACGGCGGATTTTCAATCTTTACCGGTGTTGGAGAGCGTACCCGTGAGGGCAACGAGCTTTGGAACGAGATGATTGAGTCGGGAGTTATCGACAAAACCGCGCTTGTTTTCGGCCAGATGAACGAACCCCCTGGGGCTAGAATGCGTGTTGCTCTAACCGGACTTACGATGGCGGAATATTTCCGCGATGTTGAACGTCAAAACGTTCTTTTATTTGTCGATAACATCTTTAGATATGTCCAAGCCGGAAGCGAAGTTTCCGCTTTGCTTGGAAGAATTCCTTCGGCGGTTGGATATCAACCGACGCTTGCGACCGAAGTCGGAATGTTGCAAGAACGCATAACCTCAACTAAGTACGGCTCGATCACGTCGGTTCAAGCTATCTATGTTCCGGCGGACGACATGACCGACCCAGCGCCCGCAACAACGTTCGCACATCTCGACGCCATGACGGTTCTTTCTCGAAAGATAGTCGAACAGGGTATCTATCCGGCGGTTGATCCGCTTGAGTCAAACTCAAGAATACTTGAACCCTCAATAGTAGGAGAGGAACACTATCGTTGTGCACGTGACGTCCAAGAAGTTCTCCAACGTTATAAAGAACTCCAAGACATTATCGCAATCCTTGGAATGGAAGAACTTGAAGAAGAGGACAGGCTAACCGTTATACGTGCGAGAAAGGTTCAACGTTTCTT
>CAYJFO010000081.1:0-8526 GCA_964369645.1 uncultured Oscillospiraceae bacterium
TTGAAGAAGAGGACAGGCTAACCGTTATACGTGCGAGAAAGGTTCAACGTTTCTTATCTCAACCATTTTTTATAGCGGAAAACTTCACAGGCAACAAAGGCAGATATGTTCCGCTTAAAGAGACTATTAAAGGGTTTAGAGCTATCTTAAACGGCGAAGTGGACGATTGTCCCGAAGTCAACTTCTACAATGCCGGAACTATCGAAGAAGTCATTGAACGTTCACGAAACAGCGAACAAGAGAGTTAGTATGGTTACAAAATTCAATTTAAACATAATTGCCATCGGAAAAGTTTTTTTTGACGGCGAAACAAACAACCTTATTATACCGACTATCGACGGCTACCACGGAATTTTGGCAAACCATGAACCTATGGTAACCGCGATGTCACCCGGTGAGCTTAAGTTTAAGGACAAAAACGGCGAATGGATATACGCCGCGGTGAGTGAGGGCATAGTCGAGATACTTCCCGACGCCGTAACGATACTCGCCGACACGGTCGAACGTCCCGAAGACATCGATGTCGTGCGCGCAAAAGCCGAGTTGGAACACAACGAGGACATACTTTTACACAAACAAAGTATGCGCGAACATCTTCAAGCCGAACTTAGACTTTCAAAAGCAATGGCACGGCTAAGCGTTGCCGGAAAGTCAAAAAGAGTTAAGTATTAGTTAATAAAAAATATCGACGCACAAAAAAGGAGCAGAAACACAGAGTTTCTGCTCCTTTCAGACTGTTGAAAAACTCTTATTGAAAAATTACGTTTCATCATTTTTCACAAAATCTTAACCGATTTCAATCGTTTTTGTCAGGGGGCGTAGGGGATTTTTTTCGAGTCACCCCCTGCACGCCCCCCGACACCCCCCGCTCCCCCCAAAACGATTTAGGGCGACACACGCCCTAAAAACCCGCCCCGCTTTTTGCGCTTTGTTAACTGTATACTGCAAAAAGCTTGTTTTGTTTTTCCTTTTCTAGACCGCATTCTTTATCAAGACTTATTTTACACGCTAAAAGGAGCAGAAACACATAGTTTCTGCTCCTTTTGTTTACGTTATAATTATTTAACGATATGGCTTTCGGTTTAAACTTAAGCTTTTCCGTCGCAACCAAGAACGCTTGTGATTTTGTGCTCGACCATGCCTTTGATAGCAGTTCTTGCGGGCGAAAGATATTGTCTTGGGTCAAAATGTCCCGGATTTTCCGCAAAGTATTTGCGGAGTGTTCCCGTCATTGCAAGACGAAGGTCGCTGTCGATGTTGATTTTGCAAACAGCCATCTCGGCGGCTTTTCTTAACATATCTTCGGGAATACCGATAGCGTCCGGCATGTTTCCGCCAAATTGGTTGATCATTGCTACATACTCGGGGATAACCGAAGATGCACCATGAAGAACTATCGGGAAGCCGGGGAGAAGTTCTGAAACTTTTTCAAGGATATCGAAACGAAGTTGTGGTTTTTGGCCGGGTTTGAATTTAAACGCGCCGTGGCTTGTTCCGATAGCGATAGCAAGGCTGTCTACGCCTGTGCGGCTTACGAATTCTTCAACTTCTTCAGGACGTGTGTACGACGCGTCTTCGTCCGAAACACTTACGTCGTCTTCAACGCCAGCAAGACGTCCAAGTTCACCTTCAACAGTTACACCGTGGGCATGTGCATATTCAACGACTTGCTTTGTGAGTTTGATGTTTTCTTCAAAGCTGTGGTGTGAACCGTCGATCATAACCGAGGTGAAACCACCGTCGATACAGCTTTTGCAAAGCTCAAAGGTGTCGCCATGGTCAAGGTGGAGGGCGATGGGAAGATCTGTTTCAAGGAGAGCTGCTTCAACAAGTTTAACAAGATAGTTATGTTGAGCGTATTTACGAGCGCCCGACGAAACTTGAAGAATCAACGGAGAATTAAGAGCTTTTCCGGCTTCTGTAATTCCTTGGATTATCTCCATGTTGTTTACGTTAAAAGCGCCAATGGCGTATTTACCGTCGTATGCTTTTTTGAACATTTCTTTTGTGTTTACGAGTGGCATAATTTATATCCTCTTTTCAATATTGAGTTCACTAATTATTTTATATTTTTTTTCAAATAAAAGCAAGTGAATTAACGATTTTTTTATTAATTTCATAATAAACTGCTGTTAATTTTATGTTAATAAAAAACAGATTTAATAATAAATAAAAAAAATTAGTGAATATTCCAAAAAAACTATTTATTTTTTTTATAATTTTTATTATAATTAAAATAACTATAATAACGGCAAGTATTTTAAGAGGTGGTATAATTGAGCAACAATAAAGTTAAAGTTTCGGTTTGTGGGGTAACGTTTAGCATTCAAACCGGCGAACAAGATTCATATGTTATAAAACTTGCGGAGACTTTGGAGCGAGATATCAAAGCATTGTTTTCCGAGACGAGTGGTGTTTCTCTTACGAACACCGCAATTTTGTGTGCGATAAGCTATCTCGACAAATACAAAAAATCAGAAAAATCTACCTCCAACATGCGTAACCAAATAAAGGAATATCTTTCGGAAGCCGCAAACTCAAAGCTCATGTATGACGAAGAGCGCAAGAGAAGCGCAATTTTAGAATCTCAACTTGGTAAAACTAAAAATCAACTCGACAGCCTTTCGCGGTCGGGCAACGCCGACGATGTCTTAAGGGCAAAAATTGCGGAGCTTGAAACCTCCATGGCAGAACTTGAAACCGAAAAAGCAAATATCGAAGAAGAAAACCTTACACTTAACGAAAGAATAAACGCGCTTAACGATTACATAGTGTCGCGAGACAAAGAACTAGACAACTTGAAGATGCTTGGGGAAAACCAAGCACAACAGATTGAATATCTCGAGAAATCGCTCGAATCTCGTGGACAAGAGATAATGAAGTTTTCCGAAAGCATTAAAATTCTCGAAGAGATGATCGAAGCGGAATCGTCTGGAAAGACTATTGAAGCGGAAAACAAGATGCTCGAAGCACAAAGAAAGATGGCCGAGGCGGAAAAACGCGCTCAAGTTGCAGAAGACCTTGTTAGCTTTTACAGAAAAAAAGAGACTAAGCCGGAACTTTATTCACAGCTTTCAAACGAAGATGAAAACGACAGTCTAAACACAGACGACAAAAAAGACCAAGATAAAAATTTAAAGCAAGACGAAATAAGTAAAGAGGTCGAGGCCACGCAAAAAAACAGCGACATCGAACAAGCAGAAAAAATTGATGACGCGAAAAAAACACAGGAAGCTCAAACGGAACAACAGGAAAAAGGCGAAGCTCCTAATATATTTGAAGAGTTCAAGTCACCCCCCGCAAACGAACCAACAAATCAAGAAGAGACAAAAGGCGAAGCTACAAAACAGTTTGAGAAACCGCCTAGTCAAAATCGAAACGTAAACAAAGGTGACGAGATTACGCCCGAGCCGTTAACTCTTGAACAACTTAGCCCAGAACTTGATTTTGATATAACGGTTGGATTTGATGAAGCAGACGAAACAGATTTTGTTCCGATAGTCATTCCGCCAAGAAAAGAGATACCGTTAAAACGAAACAGCAACGAAACCGACGAACTTGATATGACGTCATATCTTGGGGATATGGTTGAAGACATAAGCACAAGAACGCTTGATAAACAAACGATCAATGAAGGCAACGCTAGCGTTACTAGCGACTCAAACAATCCAAGCATTGCTGACGGTTCAAAAAAAAACAATGAACCTGTGCAAAAATTTGAACAAACAACGTTTGGTCAAACCCCAAAACCACACGACTTTGTAAGCGGGCAAATTGCCGAACCTTCGCCACAACAACAAAATGCCACGCCCCAAAACAAACAACAACAACCCATGTTCCAAAACAACATGCCAAGAGAAACGAGTTTGGGGTATTCTCCGGCAAACATAACTGTTGAAGACGCGCCTCAACAATCGTCCATGCAACCGCCTGTGCAACAGTTTCAGCCGATTCAAATGGGTCAACCGTTGCAACCGCAAACAACCCCACCCCATTCGCAACCTCTAGTAGCGCAGATGTCTCAAAACACAAACAATCCACAGCCAATTCCAAACGAAATTCCGCCGTCGAGACAAAGGCAAAGAAGAGGAAATACAAAAGAGATAAGAAAGGTTGACAAGCCGAAAGACCCAGACATAACCGAAATTTTCGCTAATCTTGGCAACGTAAACCCCGAAGAATTCGACGACTTTTTCGGCACAGAAACTTTGCCAGACGGGCCGTTACAACATCAAGACATGGGGTTCCAAGACACCGATGCATTCAGCAAGATAGTTAACCATAGCGGTTCGCCGACAAAAGAACTTTTTGATACCCAAGCAGTAAACAAAAAGCTTCAACAAGGTGAAACGGGACAGATGCCTGATCTTGGGTGGACGGAGGATGTTCTAAATTAAATGAAACTCAAGATTTTAAAGGTCAAAGACCAAGCTATTGTTCCAAAGCGCGCAACGCCGGGAGCGGCGGCCATGGATTTATATAGTTGCACAGAAAACCCTATTGTTATCAAACCAAACGAAAGGTCTCTTGTTCCGACAGGAATTGCAATTGAACTTCCTTCAAGCGACACGGTAGCTTTGGTTTTTGCAAGAAGTGGCCTTGCCATAAAAGAAGGGATATCCCTTTCAAATGCTGTTGGAGTAATCGACAGCGACTATCGAGGCGAAATTGGCGTTGGGCTTATCAATCTTTCTAACCAAGACTACACCGTCAACAACGGCGACAGAATAGCCCAACTAATGGTAATCAACTGTCTTTGTGTTGAACCGCAGGTTTGCGAAAAACTCAGCGAAAGCGAAAGAGGAACGGGCGGATTTGGCTCGACCGGAAAGAACTAGCTTTTACATAAAAAAACAGCAAAGATGGAAAAATGGCTTGGACAAAGACCAAGCTGAAATTTATAATATATAGCACCAGAAAGGGACAAAATCGTTTAAATGGATATAGTACTAGCATCAAAGTCGCCAAGGCGCACACAACTTCTCAAACTTATAACCGAGAATTTTACAGTTGTTCCGTCAACCAAAGAGGAAAACCTTGATCAAAATCTTTCGGCGGAAAAGCTAGCGCTTGCTTTGGCGGTTGAGAAATGCGAAGATATAACGCAAAACAACCCCGAAAATTGTGTAATCGGCTGTGACACTGTAGTTGAGGTTGACGGCAAAATTTTGGGCAAACCTAAAAACAGAGCACACGCTAAAGAGATGCTTTTAATGTTAAGTAAAAACAAACACAGCGTGTACACAGGGGTTTGTATATACACACCAAATGAAACAAAAAGTTTTGTGTCAAAGACAGATGTATTTTTCACCAAACTTTCGCAGACCGAAATTGAAAGATACATCGACAGCGACGAGCCGTTTGACAAGGCGGGGGGGTATGGAATTCAAGGCCTTGCCGCGAAGTTTATCTCGCGAATCGAAGGAGACTACTATAATATAATGGGGTTTCCCGTCTGCGAGGTGTACGCCACACTTAAACAGCTTTGTGTTGTAGTTTAAGGTATAGCACAAAGTTTTTTGGAGGAATAATTAACAATGGGTTCAATCATCATGGTAGCATCGGGAAAAGACGGTGTTGGAAAATCCACCGTTGCGGTGTTTGCCGGAGCGGCTCTTGCAAGAAAAGGACATTCAACCCTTGTAATCGAGCTTGACAGCGGTTATCGTTCGATAGATATCATAGGCGCCGCAACGACAAACACGGTGTTTAATATACACGACGTTTTGTCAGAGAAATGTGACGTCCACCAAGCAATTGTGCAAAGTTCGATAACAAGAGGACTTCATATAATGTCGGCGCCGTTTATACCGGCAATAATGCCGATAGGAAGATTTTCAAACATATTAAGCGGACTCGCTAATCAATTCGAGTTTGTTATAATAGATACCGCCCCTAACAGCCAAGCGATTATTGCGGCAGCGGAGCTTGCAAACAGCGCGATTGTCGTTGTTCCGCCCGACCCTTCAAGCATAAGGGACGCCCACGACGTTGCAAATAAGCTTTACGATCTTCGAGTTTCCGACATAAGGATGGTTATAAACCGATTGATCCCCGAAAGAATTATACGAGGGATAATCCCAAACCTAGACTATGTTATCGACACGGTAGGTCTACAAGTTTTGGGGGTTGTTCCCGAACTTGACGAAATAGCGTTGGCAGCGGCAGGCATATCCCAACTTGACCCAACCGGCCTTGGCGCGGCGGTCTTTTCAAACATAGCCGAAAGAATACTCGGCAGAGAAGTTCCACTTATAGTAAGGTAGATTTTATTATTAACATAAACATTGAAAGGTGAAGAAAAATGAACATTGCATTAATTGCACACGATTCCAAAAAAGAACTTATGGTACAGTTTTGTATTGCATACTGTGGGGTTCTTTCACGCCACAATATATGTGCGACCGGAACAACCGGAAAACTGGTTGGAGAAGCGACAGGTATGTCTATTCAAAGATTTTTGAGCGGATACCAAGGTGGCGACCAACAGATTTCCGCAAGGATTGCATGTAATGAAATCGACCTTCTTCTGTTTTTCAGAGACCCAATTTCAGCAAAAGAAAGCGAACCCAACGAGATAAATCTTTTGCGTCTTTGCGACGTACACAACATACCCGTCGCAACAAACATTGCGACAGCAGAAGCTTTAATACATAGCCTTGCAAGGGGTGACCTCGATTGGCGCAACATCGTCAATCCAAAACAATAAAAGGAATTTTCTTAAATGATGATAAAAAAGTTACTTTCGGCTTGTTTTATTGCCTTGTTTTCGTTGCTTTTAATTTCTTGTAGCGAACAATCACAACCAGATAACAACGAACCGACCTTCGAGATAAAACAACTCCTTGAACTTAAAGAGGGAGACACGATAGCCGTTGTTAATACAAGCAAGGGCGAATTTAAAATTGCGCTTTTTGGAGACATAGCTCCTTTGGCGGTTCAAAACTTTACCGGTCTTGTTAAAGACGAATATTATAACGAGCTAACGTTCCACCGCGTAATAGCAGACACCCTTATCCAAGCTGGCGACCACACAGGGGTTGGAGACGGCGGCAAAAGCATCTTCAACGACCCGTATGAAAACGAGACAAGCAAAGAGCTGTTTCATTTTACCGGCGCTGTTGGGATTGCAAATGACGAAGAAGACCAAAACTATAGCCAATTTTACATAATCTCGGACGGAATAATAAGCACCGAGATGGTAACGCAAATGGAACAAGGCCAATACCCAACCGAAGTTATCGACGCATACAAACAGCTTGGAGGCCGCCCGACAATCGACGGAAAGTATACGCTAATGGGACAGGTGTACGAAGGTCTTGACGTTGTGCGCGAGATAGCTGCGGTTAAAACGGATGAATATGATCGACCTGAAAGAGATGTTGTAATTAAATCTATTACTATAGAAACCTACACAGAACAACAAGAAGATCCACAAGAAGACAAACAAGAAGAAAATCAAGAAGATGAACAAACAGATGATCAGCAGGACAGCGAAGTAAACCAAGACTCGCAAGAGAGCTAGCGCTTTTATATTTTTTAGGGCAAACAACCAAACAAAACATCTAATATTATAAGGGAGGGCTTTTATGCCCTCCCTTATTTTACGCTCAAAATATAAAAACCTATCAAAATATGATAGGTTTTTTCTTATCATTATACGTTTACAATCACATGCCTCCAAGGAGGACAGACAACAGAAACTTTATCGGAAAACTTAATCGTTAGGTCTTTATCTCCTAGGTTAACGCCAACCCCGACACAACCGTTTTCATCTTTTCTTAAAAAAGCCACCGCAAAAGGTTCGGTTTTAATCGGCAAAAAGTCGCCTTGCTCAAACTGTTTGTGTGAAAGCCTTTGTTTAGACAACTGTTTTGTAAAATTCAATATGTTTTGGTCTATCTCGTCCCAACGAAAGAAACCGCGGTTAAACGGATCTTTACATCCTTGCATACCTATCTCGTCACCATAGTAAATTGAGGGTAATCCGGGCAACGTAAACTCCAAAACCATCGCCAGTTTTAAAAGTTCTATGCCGGTTAGATATTGTTCCTGGTTAAGATGTTGAACGCTTTGTGTTTCCTTGTCCATGTCTCCGTCAAGCATTATTGCGGAAATCGCCCTCATCGTATCGTGGGTGGAGATAAAGTTCATCATGACGTCAAGCATAGGTTTTGGATAGTTCTCAACTATAGACATTATGGTTGTGTGAAAATTCTTCGAGTTTTTTGTTTTTACAAATCCTAGTATCGCGTCTTTAAACGGGTAGTTCATGACGCTGTCTAGTTCATCTCCGAGAAGATATTTTCTTCTTACTCCATAAGCTTGTTTAGTAGTAGCGTCCTCCCAAACTTCGCCGATTAAAAGTTTGTCGTCGCCAAAACTTTTTATTCTGTCATTTATCTTAACGATAAACTCGTCAGGAAGTTCGTCAGCAACGTCAAGCCTAAAACCCGACGCGCCGTTTTTAAGCCAATATGCCAAAACGCCTTTTTCGCCGCATATAAATTCGATAAACGAAGGGTT
>CAYJFO010000082.1:0-8432 GCA_964369645.1 uncultured Oscillospiraceae bacterium
CCGACGGCGGCTCTTAACGACGATGATTCAAAGCACCTTTTGGATCTTCTAACAGAGCTTAGCAAAAACGGGTTGTCTTGTATTTTAATTTCCCACAAACTTAACGAGGTTGTCCAAGTGTCTCAACAGATAACAGTTTTGCGAGACGGACAAACGATTCAAACAATCGACATTAAAGATGCGACAGAGGATATCATAATCAAACACATGGTAGGTAGAGAGCTAACCGACCGATATCCTAAACGCAGTTGTAATATAGGAAAAGTCGCTTTTGAGGTTAAAGATTGGAACGTTTTTGACCCGAACGACGGCGACAGACAGGTTATTTCAGACATTAACTTCAACGCGAAAAAAGGCGAGATTGTCGGAATTTTCGGGCTTATGGGCGCGGGAAGAACCGAACTTGCACTTAGCATCTTTGGAAGATGTTATGGACAAAAAATCTCGGGAACTGTATGTATTAACGGGGAAAAAGCAAACGTTAAAACCGTTAAAGACGCCATAGATAGTAAATTGGCATATGTAACGGAAGACAGAAAAAATGCTGGGCTTGTTTTAATAGACTCTATAAAAAGAAACATCCCGTTAGCGGCGCTTAAAAAGCTAACGACTAACGGCGTTCTTGACGAGAATCTTGAGATTAAAGTAGCCGACGAATATCGTGAAAAACTTAACATACGGTCTAGTAGCATTTTGCAAAACACAGGAAACCTTTCAGGGGGGAACCAGCAAAAAGTTTTGTTCAGCAAATGGATATATACCGACCCCGAAGTTCTTATACTTGACGAACCCACAAGAGGGGTAGATGTCGGAGCAAAATATGAAATATATTCTATAATAAACAGTCTTGTTGAAAACGGAAAATCTGTCGTTATTATTTCGTCGGAACTTCCGGAACTGCTAGGAATGAGCGATAGAATTTATATCATGAATAGAGGAACTTTTGTAGGCGAGCTACCGTCAGCAGAGGCTTCACAAGAAAAAATAATGCAGTTTATTATGCAAAGTAATGGTTAAAGGAGAAATTTAAAAATGTTAATTAAAGTTAAGAATTCTCTAAAAGGCAACATGCGTCAATACGGAATGGTTATTGCGCTTGTAATAGTTGTGTTGTTGTTTTATTTTCTGACAGAAGGAATTATAATGACTCCACGAAACATCTCGAACATTATTCAACAAAACGGTTATGTCATGATTTTGGCGTGCGGTATGCTTCTTTGTATTCTAACCGGAGGAAACGTTGACCTTTCAGTTGGTTCTGTCGTTGGATTTGTCGGAGCGGTTTCGGCGGTTATGATATTAAGAATGGGCGTTCCCGTATTACCCGGGATGTTAATATCATTGTTAATCGGAATTCTAATCGGCGCTTGGCATGGTTTTTGGATAGCGTATGCAGGAGTTCCCGCTTTTATAGCAACGCTTGCGGGTCAACTTATCTTCCGCGGATGTACAATGGCTATTCTCCAAGGAACGAGTATTGCTCCGCTTCCTGACCAGTATACATTCATCGGAGCAGGATTTATACCCGACCCGTTCGCGCCGGAAACAGGACAATTTAAAACTTTAACAGTTGTACTTTGCGCAATTGCCTGTATAATATTTATAGTATCTCAAATTGTATCAAGAAACAACAAAAAGAAATATGGATTTGACGTTGAACATTTCGGTTTATTTATAGCAAGACTTGTGGTGATTTCGGGAGTAATAATGTTTTTTGCCATACAATTGGCACAATACAGAGGGCTTCCTACCGTCCTAGTTTTGGTTGTGCTTTTGGTTTTGATATATACTTTTATTACGAACAAAACGGTTGTCGGTCGTCACATCTATGCATTTGGCGGAAACGCAAAAGCCGCAAAACTTTCGGGCATTAAAACAAGTCGAATTATGTTCCTTGTGTATACAAATATGGGTCTTTTAGCGGCTCTTGCTGGACTTGTTTTCACCGGTCGTCTAAACTCCGCTACCCCAAAAAATGGCGATGGATTTGAGCTCGACGCTATAGCAGCTTGCTTTATCGGAGGCGCTTCTACGTCGGGTGGTATAGGAACGATTATCGGGGCGATAGTTGGCGGACTTTTGATGGGCGTTTTGAACAATGGAATGAACATTATGGGCGTTAGTATAGATTGGCAACAAGCTATTAAAGGCGCAGTTCTGCTTGTTGCTGTTGCGTTTGACGTTTTATCTAAAAAGAACAAAACTGCCTAGTTTAAACCGCTTAATATTTTAACCATTAATGGTGGCGATATATGTTTTGACATACGTCAAAAATGTAAAATATCATACTTAGCAAAAGAAAGGCGTAGAAAAAACATGGAACAACATAAGTACGTTACATTGTCAAACCAAATAAAAAACGATATCGAGAATGGGAAATATAATGTAGGCTCTAAACTTCCAAGTGAAAACGAACTTACTTTGTTGACCGGATTAAGTCGTCAAACGGTAAGGCAAGCTATAGGAGTTTTAGAACTTGAAGGAATTGTTGAACGTTCAAGAGGAAGCGGTACTTATGTTAAAAAATATGAACAAAAAAAGACTAGCACTCGTAACATCGCAATCGTCACAACATATATAGGGGAATATATATTCCCTACGATTTTAAAAGGAATTGAACAGGAACTAGCCGAAAACAACTATACCTCAATGCTTGCGGCAACCCAAAACAGGGTTGACAACGAGCGCAGAATTATAAGGGACTTCATGCAAAAATCTATCGACGGTCTTATTGTTGAAGGAACAAAAACCGCGCTTCCAAACCCAAATATCGATCTGTATCAAAAGTTGCAAGATATGGGGATACCGGTAGTTTTTTTTAACGGATATTACAACGCTTTAAGAAACCCGGTTTATGTCGTAACCGACGACAAAAAAGCTGGACAACAAGCGTGTCGATACCTTGTGGAAAAAGGACATAAAAAAATAGCCGGCATCTTTAAAAGCGACGACCAACAAGGCCACGGAAGATATGCCGGGGTTGCTCTAGAGGCGGTTTCGAACAATGTAACGCTAAGCGACGAGAATATACTTTGGTTTAATACTGAAAATCAAGAAGAAATTATTGATAATTTTGCGCTTGATACTATTGGAAACTGTTCAGCCGTAGTTTGTTACAACGATAATGTTGCAGTTAAAGTTATTCAAAAGTTAAGCTCAATCGGAAAAGAAGTGCCTAAAGACATGGCTATTATTAGTTTTGATTACAGCACATATGCTGAAATAGCCTCTCCAAAGATTACTTCGTTTAACCATCCAAAAGAGGATCTTGGAAGAATGGCGGCAAAAAAACTTCTTTATATGATAGACGGAGCGATAGAAAAACCGCTTATAATGCCGTGGGACATTGTCGAGCAAGATAGTGTTTAGCAAGTTAAAACAAAACAAATATTTATAAAATTAAAAGGATTAGAATTTATGATAAACATCAAAAATAGCGAATTTTGGTTTATAGTTGGTTCACAGTTTTTATATGGACCTCAAGTTCTTGACACTGTTGACCAACGAGGCAAAGAGATGGCACAAAAGATGGGGGAGAAACTTCCCGTTAAATTTGTTTATAAAGGAACAATGAAAACTGCCGCCGAGATAACAGAGGTTATGAAACTTGCAAACAAAAGCGACGAGTGTCTCGGTGTTGTTGTGTGGTGCCACACATTTAGTCCAAGCAAGATGTGGATAAACGGCCTCTCGTTGCTGCAAAAACCATATTGCCATTTTGCCACACAGTACAACAGGACAATACCAAACGACGAGATCGATATGGATTTCATGAATTTGAACCAAGCTGCCCACGGAGACCGTGAACATGGTTTTATCGGTGCAAGATTAAGGCTTCAAAGAAAGATTATAGTAGGTTATTGGGAAGATGAAGCTCCGCTTAAAGAGCTTTCCGATTGGATGAGAAGCGCTATCGGTTACAAAGCAAGCATTGAACTTAAAGTTATGCGTTTTGGCGACAACATGCGAGAGGTTGCTGTAACCGAAGGGGATAAAGTAGAAGCCCAAATTAAACTAGGGTGGCAAGTAAACACCTGGCCTGTTGGATATCTTGTTAAAGAGATGGACACGGTAACGGAAAAGGATATCGACCAAAAAGTTGAACAGTATAAAAACCGTTATGATATAGCTACAGAAGACATTGGTTCGATGCGCTATCAAGCAAAACAAGAGATAGCGATGTCAAGAATTTTCGAGCGCGAGGGAATAAGCGCGTTTTCCAATACGTTCCAAGATCTATACGGAATGGAACAACTTCCCGGATTAGCCAGTCAAAACCTTATGATGGACGGCTATGGATACGCCGGCGAGGGGGATTGGAAAACCTCGGCTATGACACATATTATCAAAGCTATGACTACGGGTCTTTTGGGCGGAACGTCGTTTATGGAGGACTATACCTACCATCTTGAAAAAGGAAACGAGTTGTCGCTTGGCGCACACATGCTTGAGGTTTGCCCGTCTGTTGCGAAAGGTAAGGCAAAAATAGAGGTCCACCATCTTGGAATTGGGGACAAAAATCCTCCGGCACGTCTTGTGTTCGAGGGTAAAAAAGGAAACGCTGTCTTGGCTTCGCTTATCGACATGGGCGGAAGAATGCGCCTTATCGTTCAAGACGTTGAGTGTGTCGAGCCTATTATGGAAATGCCAAATCTTCCGGTTGCACGTGTAATGTGGAAAGCGTTGCCCGACCTTTGTACAGGTACAAAATTTTGGATTATGGCGGGCGGAGCACACCACAGCGTGTTGTCGTATGACGCTAACGCACAGATGTTAAAGGATTTTGCGGAACTTTGTGGTATCGAAGTTGTGCATCTTAGCGCGACAACTACCGAAGACAGCTTGAAACAACAGTTATTCTTAAACGATCTTGCGTGGAAATTGAAATAGCTATATTTTAATAAGTGTCCGTGTTTTTAATTACGGGCACTTGTTTTAAAATTGAGGTTTAATTTACAAATAAAAAAGGATTAATTGTATACATGAAAAGTTTAAAACAACAAGTTTTTGAAGCAAACATGCTTCTTCCGAAATATTCGCTCATAACGTTTACCTGGGGCAACGTTTCGGGGATAGACCGAGAAAAAGGGTTGGTCGTGATTAAGCCTAGCGGTGTTGAGTATGACGAGATGACAGCGGAAGACATGGTTGTCGTTGACCTTTTGACAGGGAAAAAGATAGAGGGAAAACTTAACCCTTCGTCCGACACCGATACACACCTCGAACTATATCGCAACTTCAAAAATATAGGAGGAGTTGTCCATACCCACAGCAGATACGCAACAGTTTTTTCGCAAAGCAAACAAGCCGTTCCGGCGCTTGGCACAACACATGCCGACTATTTTTATGGAAATGTGCCGTGTACAAGAAACATGTTAAAGCAGGAGATAGAAAAAGACTATGAACTAAACACGGGAAAGGTTATAGTCGAAACGTTTGAAAAGATAGACCCCGACCAAATGCCGGGTGTTTTGGTTGCAAGTCATGGGCCGTTTACTTGGGGCAAAAGTCCAAGCGACGCGGTGCACAACGCCGTTGTGCTTGAAGAAATATCTTTCATGGCGTGGCAAAATCTTTTGCTAAATAAAGAGATTGAAGATATTGACCAAAACTTGCTTGATAAGCACTATCTTAGAAAACACGGAAAAAATGCATATTACGGGCAGAGGAAATAGACCTTGTTTTTTCATGTAAATTAAAAAAGTAACAAAAGCAATAATAGTTATATATTTCTTTTGCATTCACTTGTATTCACATTGCAATAGCTTACGCTACTTAGGAATAAATGAATATAATGTTTTGTGATTGTTCAAATAAAAACAGTTATCAAACAAAAAAACAATCGACGAAAGTGTCGATTGTTTTTTAAGGTGAAAGTAATTTTGTAATAGTTTAAATTTAATTATATTTCTTTTATAAGATTTTAGTTAAAAATATTTAAGCAGAAAGTTTCTTTGTTTTTTGCTTTTTTGACAAAACTAGTATAAGAAAAACCGCAACTAAAGAACAAGCAGAAGCTATTGCAAAAGCTGGGAACATCTTGTCTATGTTATTCGCAGCTATGTTTTTATAATATCCTCCTAGATTAGAAGAGACAAGTGCTGCAATTCCGAACCCGACTAAAACCATTCCATAGATTGTCGCAGAATTTTTTGCACCAAACGTTTCGGCTGTTAGTGAGGGAAACGTCGAGAGAAGTCCTCCGTAGAAAAAACCTATGAAACCAATTAGAACAAATATTAGGTATCCTTGTGCAAAGTTAATCATTAACGGTAGTATGGAAGACCCTATCATTAGTATGAGTAATGTATTAATTCTTCCAATTTTATCAGATATTGCACCAAAGCTAAGACGACCGGCAGCGTTTGCAATCGAAATCATCAAAACTCCTACTGATGCCGCTTCGCCCATTCCGCGACCTTCTGCGATAGGCTTTGCAAATCCTATCATCATAAGACCGCCTATACAAGCAAGCATCATAGCAAAAGCAATTAAATAGAATTCAGAAGTTTTAATTACCTGTGTGGCAGTTAAGTCGTTCGAAATTTCGCCACTTGTCGTGGTGGTTTTTTGTTCAGGTGTGTATAAGAAAAGCGAACCTACTGTACAGATAACCAAAAATACTATCGAAATAACACGAATAGCGACAAGCTCTCCAACCCCAACACCACCGTTTGCTGCAATTATTGCTTCAACGACAGGAGTAAAAACAACTCCGCCTAAACCCAAAGCAGCAACCACAAGACCCGTTACAAGCCCTTTTTTTTCGGGAAAGCATTTTTGAACGCACGCTATTGTGGGGGAATACACAAAGCCCATACTAATGCCACCTATTATTCCATAGGTCAACCAAAGAGCTTGGGGGAATTCGGGAGTTGTTAATGAAGCAAGGAAGAAACCAAGCGACATCAAAAAACCACCGATCATAACGACGTACTTAATAGTAATTTTCGGAACAAGTTTGCCGCCGATTATGCTTCCAAAGCCCAAAACGGCAAGCAGGATAGAATAGGTATAGCTAGCCGAGGTGTTGTTTCCTGCAAACAACGATGTTGCTATTCCGCTTTGAAAGACGCTCCAGATATATGCAACGCCAACACAAAGCTGTATTGCAATTGTTGCAACAAGAGCAAGGTTTCTGTTTTGTTTCATTTTCATTTTTTTAGATCTCTTTCCTTTTAATTTATACAAAAAGAGCCTCCGACACGTTTGCCGGAGGCTCTTAAAAGTACCAATAAACTACTTTAACCTCGGTTCAGACAAACGCAAATAAACACTATTGATAATAACAATAATGCCAATAATTAGTGCTAGAATAAGGTTGATAAAGTTCACGTTTGCATTTTACCTTTCGTTAAAAGATAGTTAATTATACAATCAATAAATTATATTTACAAGGGTAAATAATAAATTGTGTGTAATCCGACTGTTTTTTGAGTGCTAATAAAAATAAATTAGTTATTTTGTCAAGCTTCGTGGCTTTGATGATATATACCATGTCGCCAAACTTTAGCGTTATCGAGAAAAACTTTTGGGACGCCTGGTATGGTTTGGTTGTTCAAAACGCAGAGGATATCAAGGCGAAGATTCAAGAGATTGAGAGTATTTTGAACGCTTAGGGAAAAAACGTGTAAAAAGCGTGTAAGCAAACAAAAAACCGCCTGTTTAGGCGGTTTTTTTGGAGATTGGTGGAGATGATCGGGATCGAACCGACTACCTCTTGAATGCCATTCAAGCGCTCTCCCAGGTGAGCTACACCCCCACAATTCAAAACATCAAAAAATATAATTTTTGACGCAAAATCATTCTATCAAACAAGTGGTGTTTTGTCAAGGTTTATAAATCAATTTTATGCAAATTTATTATCAAAAGATTAAAGTTTATAAAACTCTATAGTCAATAGATATCTTTGATTTGTTTTTTTGCTTTACATTTGATATAGTATAAAAAAATATACACATGAGGGCAAATGGACAAATGAAAAAGATAATACGAAAAAACATTGAAAATTCCCATAGTTTGCACGACATGAACGTTACGGCTCTTGAAATAATCGAAAACGATATCGTTATGAAACTTCAATACGGTATGGTTAAAATAGTCCCGCCTTATCAAGCGGTCGAGGGATTTGTTGAGTTTCATAACGTGGATTTTGACTTTTGTTGTGTTTATGTTTTTGACGGTGATGGCAACGTCGGAAACTTTAGCGGTAAAAAGATGTCTTTACAAGACTTTATATTAGAATTTCAACCGCTGGGTTTTGAAGTTATAGACGAAACATACGGATATAACATGTCGCATTTTGGCGGTTTCCTGTCAACAGATAACCGGCTTTTGGAATGTAGAATTGAAATAAGCCATATGGGCGATATGGTGTTTGTTGAAACGGAATGATCTTCGTGAACTTTACGCTTATGCTAATACGGCCTTAG
>CAYJFO010000083.1:0-8308 GCA_964369645.1 uncultured Oscillospiraceae bacterium
TCGACGAAAAAAAAGGAGATAACTGTTACAACTGTCCCGTCGTTGCGTACTATCCCGAAACTATCGCAAACAACCTTTCTTCGGTTAAAAACTTGAAGTTTGTGTATGATTATATAGGGTTACATCGTCCAAAGGATTTCACAAAAAAGATATACGAAATTTTGTCAAACCACATAGACAACCTTGACAAGCGTAGCGTAAAATGTGCAACACAAAACGCTTTTTTGGAACACGAGAGATTTCTTTTAGATGTTCGCACAAAAGCAAGCGAGATTGTAAAGCAAGCTCGAGACAATAACCGCGAGATAATAGTTATCGCCGGAAGACCGTATCATCTTGACTCGAAGGTAAACCACGGAATCGATAAGCTAATCTCGACATACAACGTTGCGGTTATAACCGAGGACTCGATAAACCACCTTGCAGACGGCAAAACAAAAGTCAACGTGCTTAATCAATGGACATACCACGCAAGGTTGTACGACGCCGCACGGTACGTAACAACACAAAACGATATGCAGTTTGTCCAGCTAGTTTCGTTTGGTTGTGGCGTAGACGCCGTTACGACCGACGAGGTTAAGTCAATTCTTTCACGAAGCAAAAAGATCTATACCCAGCTTAAAATAGACGAGATAACAAATCTTGGAGCCGCCAAAATACGTATTAGAAGTTTACTTGCCGCCATATCCAAGGAGGGATAATCTATCATGGAAACAAACGTTAAACGAATTGAATTCACAAAACAGATGAAACAGGACTACACGATACTTGTGCCAAACATGTTGCCTATACATTTTAAGATGATTAGAGAACTGTTTAAAAGTTATGGATATAACCTTGTTGTGTTGCAAAACGAAGGGCCGGGAGTTGTTCAATCGGGGCTTAAATATGTCCACAACGACACTTGTTATCCGGCGTTGCTCGTAATTGGCCAGATGATAGACGCGCTCGACAGCGGAAAATATGACACGAGCAAAGTCGCTTTAATGATGTCCCAAACGGGCGGAGGTTGTAGAGCCTCTAACTACATACATCTTTTACGTAAAGCTCTCGTTAAAGCCGGGTATCAAGACATCCCCGTCGTGTCGTTAAGCGCCACAGGCATGGAGAAAAACTCTGGATTTAAGTTTACCGTTCCGATGATGCGAAGATTAATAGCAGCGGTATGTTATGGCGACATTCTTATGCTTTTAAGAAACCAAGTTCGCCCATATGAAGCTAACACAGGGGACGCCGAAGCGGTCGTGTCAAAATGGCAAGAGTACCTTTGCAAACGGTTTGAAGCGGGAAAAGAACTAAGTATAAAAGAGATGAAAAACAACTTTAACAAGATAGTTGATGACTTCTCAAACATAAAAATGACAAACGTCAAAAAGATAAAAGTCGGGGTTGTTGGCGAGATATATGTTAAATTTGCAAGCCTTGGTAACAACGGACTCGAAGAATTTTTGCATTCTCAAAGTTGCGAATATATGGTTCCGGGGCTTATGGGATTTATACTCTACTGTCTTGAAAACTATATGCAAGATATAAAACTTTATGGCGGAAGCCGTATAAAACATTTTTTCATGTCAAGGCTTCTTAACTTTTTTGAAAAGATAGAAAATGCCATGATAGCCGCTGTTAAAACTCAACCAAGATTTGTTGCTCCCGGAGCATTTACCCACCTTAAAGATCTTACAAAAGGCGCTGTCGGTCTTGGCAACAAGATGGGCGAAGGTTGGCTTCTTCCGGCCGAGATGATGGAACTTTGTGAACAAGGCTACGACAACATCGTATGCGCGCAACCGTTCGGTTGTCTGCCCAACCACATTGTTGGAAAAGGCATGGCAAGGACGATTAAAGAGCGTTTTCCGGCCGCTAACATAACCGCAATAGACTACGACCCCGGCGCAGCAAAAGTTAACCAAGAAAATCGAATTAAACTCATGCTAGCGGTTGCAAAAGAAAAGATAAACGTTGAAAGATTTGACCGAAACAAAATTCCGGCGCGACGCAAAGCAGCCGAGGCTAGAACCGCGTAATATAGTCAAACCAATTCAAAATTAAACATGTAAAGAGGGCAATGACGAAACAGATAAATTCGTCATTGCCCTTTTATAAAATTTGCAATTGTTCCCTACCGCTCCTCGTTGCGTGTTTCGGTTTTTGTTTCGATTTTATCCGTTAAATCATTCATACTTTGGTCGTATATTTTCATTTGATTTCGTCCGTCTTGCTTTGCGCTATAAAGCGCAATATCCGCTTTACGTATTAATTTATCATAGTTTTGCAACTTATCCAAATCAATCATTGCAATTCCCGTTGTTATCGTAACTCGTCCGTATTCGGAAGCTTTATGTTCAATGTTAAGAAGCTTTATATCTTCATACAACTTATCAAGTATCTCGCAAATTTGTTGCTCGCTATATTCATAAAACAAAACAACAATCTCTTCTCCGCCGTATCGGTAAAAAAAGACATCTTGTTTACTTTGCAAATCTAGCATAACTTTTGAAACCTGTCTAAGACAACTGTCCCCAAGCTGATGGCCATATGTATCATTATATTTTTTAAAATAATCTATATCAATAATCGAAATTGCTGTTATTTTTTCGTTGTCGTGTTGGTCTTCGTTACCCAACAGCTCAAACAACGAACGTCTATTTAACAGACCCGTTAAACCGTCTGTGTACGCTAGATTGTGAAGTCTTTCCCTTGTTATCAAGTTTTCGATACGCGCAGAACGCACAATCCTACCAATTGCAACCGAAATTATCAAAACTGTTATTACGGTTACAGTCTCAGAAACAAATATATCTGAATTCTTATTGTGTGATATTCCGACAATATAAACTACAACCGAAAACACTAGCAACGTCACCGATGCCGGCGTTGTAATTATAAAAGCAGTAGCCATTAAAAATAAAATAAGTACAAAAATTACCCCTGTTGTATCGGGAAAAGCAAAACCGCTTGAAATAACGGAATATAAAACTCCAACCAACGAGATTAAGTAGATCAATACAAATTGGTTGCAATCGCTTATTTTTGTCAACACAAAATAAAGTATAGCCGCCAAAATCCCAAGACCCAAATACCAGTAGTTCAGGTTTATACCAACCGGTTGAACATAGTCGCGGTCAAGCAACGGAATAATCACACCGATTATGATAAGGAGTATATAACTCAACAAAAGCGTTTTCAAAACTCTTTTGTTAATAACCTTGACAACATTATCGTTCCGAGATATAACTTCTCGCTCGTTTTGTGTCATCTGTTTAAAATATTCTAATTGTCTTTTCATTTAATAATAAAATAACCTTACTAATTTTTACAACGCTTTACCAGATCAATGGCATTATTGTATAATTTTTTCTTTACAATACCGGCAGTATTTAAGTCCTTATATAGTTGTCAACAATGGCTCTCAAAAATTTTTTCTACCAAAAACGGCTCGTCAAGTTTTGCTTTAAACGCCGCCGCAAAACGCTCTACCCCGTCGTCTTCACTTTTGAAGATCACGTGTTTACACCTCTCACTTTTGCTAAAAATCGAAGCACGTGCTAGCCCGTCGATCATCGAAAAGCTGTCGTCTTTTGTCTTAATTTCATAAAGCACAACGCTGTCATTCAGCTCGCCAAAAATACAATGTCCTATGTATCCTTCGTTATCGGTCGCAACATAGCAAACGGTGTCTTCGCTTTTGTATTCGGTCTTAATTGCGGAATAGTCGCTTATTATATTAAGTTTAATCATCTCTTTTTAGTTGGCTTTTTACACGCTTGTCTTAAAGCCAAAAGCTCCTCTCCCGTAAGTTCTCGTTTTTTTCCGGCAACAAGGTTTCCAAGGCGAATAGGTCCTATCGATGTTCGTTTAAGACGTGTCACGTTAAGTCCCGCCGCTTCGCAAATTTTACGTATCTCGCGGTTTTTTCCCTCCGCAAGCGACATTTCGATTACGCTTCGATCGGGTCCTTCCCCCGTAACCCTAAGGCTTTTGGGTTGCATAAATTCTCCGTCTATCATCTGTCCCGAGGCTATTTTTGAAAGCTCGAACTCGGAAGCTTTCGGGGACACCGAAACACGATAGACCTTTGTCACCCCGCGCGATGGATGTGACACAAGGTTTGCAAGACTTCCGTCGTTGGTCATAATCAAAAGCCCCTCGCTGTCTTTATCAAGACGCCCGACAGGATACAGTCTTTCTTCAACGTCGGCAACAAGGTCGGCAACACATTTTCTGTCATGTTCGTCTCGCATTGTTGTAACGTATCCCCTCGGTTTGTTAAGCGCATAATAAAGCTTTTGTTGATGTTTTTTTATAAACACACGTTGCCCCGAAACAGCAACTATGTCTTTCATTGGGTCCATCTTGTCCCCTATCGACGCCGGATGTCCGTTGACTGTAACCTTTCCTCGTCCTATGAGTTCTTCGGCTTTTCGTCTTGAGCAATACCCCGCCGTCGCCAGTACTTTTTGTATTCTTTCTTTCATTTGTTATGACCTAAGTTCCTTTCGCACACAAAATATCAAAAAAACCGGCATGGTCACCGCCGGGTCTTACTCGGTTTGTGGTTGTTATTGTTTATTTGAAGTTTTCCCTAGTTTGCTGTCCGCCAAAATGCCGGAGATTTTGTCTACCACGTCGGGCACCGTTCTTACGATGTTGTCTGCGGTTGTTCCGATTGTGTCAAGTTGAAGGATTTTGACGTTTCCGTTTTGGTCACACACCAAAAAAGCTATTGGCGTTACGTTGATACCACCTGCTACCCCTCCGCCAAAAGAAGATTTTTGGCTTGTCGGAATGTCGCTTCCGCCCGTTCCGAAACCAAATGAAACTTTGCACACAGGTATCGCAGTCGCCCCACCCGGGAGTTCTACCGCCTTGCCTATAGAAATTTCGCTGTCTAAAACCTCTTTAACCTTTCCAATTGCGGCTTCAACCATCTCGGAAATTGAATGTTTCTCGTTTGTCATAAGCTCTCCTTATCGTTTTATATAATCTCTGCCTTGCGGCAGAGCTCTTGAAAATAATCTATGCCATCTTCCTTTTATAATCACTTGGGTTTGATTATAGATTTTCTTTTATAGTTTGCTTAACTTGTTTTTCAAGCTGTCTTTCGGCCGCCAAAAGTTTGATATACGCCGTTACAAGCTTTATACCCTCAAACAAAGCATACCAAATTCTAATTGAAAAACAAACATAATATTCGCTTTTTATGTCACTTTCAGCGAAATTGGGTATTACGTCAAGCGTTTTGGTCTTTATCTTGGACACCGAATCAATAATTGAATAAGCGGCGCTAAATGATGCAAGTCGTTTTCCCGCCTCAACCCCAATTTTATATGGATCTTTTCCGTTTACTACGCTTGTTATCGAAAGGTTGTGGATCTCAACTTTTGATAAAACCTTAAACGTTGCGATTACAATATCGCGTACAAGACGCTTTATTAAACTAATGTTAATTTTAAATTTTTCTTTTTCGGGTAAATTTTGTTCCGCTTGCTCGGTTTGTTTTTGCTCTTTTTGTTCCTTTTTCTTTATCTCTTTTTTAGGGTGTTTTAAAAGGTTAATCGGTATTCCAAGAATCCTTAGTTTAACCGATAAACCGTTTTTTCCGTACGAAACGCTAAACCGTATGCGTACAAATATTATTAGCAACAAAAGAAAAATAACGGCTAAAAGGACAAACCCGAGTATCTCAAGTATTAATAAAACTGTAGACATGTTCCATCCTCGTTTTATAAAGTGAAAAGACAAGAATTAAAAACGAAAAAATCCACAGAATTTTTCTTCAAATTCGCCCGTAAGAGCGCACCTGCATTCCTAATTCCTAATTCCTAATTATTAAATAAGTCCTTCTGTGAGCTCGGTTTGCTCGACAGGTTGTTCATATGTAATGTCTTCCGAATGGATAGGCGGAAGTTCCGAAAGTTTTGACATTCCAAAACACCTTAAAAACACATCGGTAGTTTTAAACGACACCGGTTTTCCGGGAAGGTCAAGACGCCCCGCTTCTGCTATTAACCCTTTGTTTAACAAATTAGTAACAGAGGACGAGCTGTCCACCCCACGAACCTGTTCGATAAACGACCGCGAAACAGGTTGATTATACGCAATTATTGCAAGCGTTTCGAGCGACGCGGGGGAAAGAGGGTTGTTTCGACGTGTGTCAAGCGCTTTTGTCACGGGTATTGTGTATGTCGCGCGCGACGCCAATTGATATCTGTCGTCGTAATTTAGAAGGCAAAATCCACGAAGCTCGTTGTCATACTGTTCACGAAGGTTGTCAAGCTCAGTTTTAACTTCGTCTTTTTCGGCACCAACCGCCTCGGAAATTCTTTCTATAGATATCGGTTCGGCAACCGCAAACAACACCGCTTCGATAGCCCCTTTAATAGAATTATTCTCCATCAACTAAATCCACCTCTCTGTGTTTTTCGCCCTTCATAAGATCTCCGTCCTCTGAAACTTTAAGGCGTCCAACCTTGATAAGTTCAAGCACCGCCAAAAAAGTTGCGACCGCCTCGCCTTTGGTTTCGATGCCGTAAAAAAGGTCGTCAATTTTTTTTGCAACCCCTGTTTTTATTCCTCGTAAAATCTTAACAACTCTAGAGCCAACCGACACAACTGGCGCAGAGATAATCTCTTCAAAATCCTCGATTTTGGGCTTCACAAGCCTTGTGTTTTTCCCAAGAGTGTTCATATATGCGGTTATGAGCTCGTCGGGTCTGTGATTCTCGGCATATTCTTCGTCAAACTGAATCACGAGTGGTTCGCGAACCGCAAACATTATCCCCGCCGCCATGTCGCCAAGACGCGACGCTGCTTGTTTACAAAGGCTGTATTCTATAAGTTGTCCTACAAGTTCTTGTTGAAGACGCTCGGTCTCCTCCGCACGCGGAAGAAGCGCAAGCGATTTCATGTACACAAGCTTTGCTGCCATCTCCAAAAACTCGCTTGTAGGGTCGAGTTCATCAGGGCCTACCTTCCCAATAAACTGAAGATATTGATCGATTAAAACGGAAATCTTTATTTCTTGTATCTTAACTTTATGTTTTGAAATCAGATGTAAAAGAAGGTCTAAAGGCCCTTCAAAATTAGAGATCTTAAAATTAATCCCTTCCATAGCTCCCCTTTATATATTGTATTAAATAACATACGTTATAAAATTCAAAAGCAATCTAACGCGATTGATTAATTGTTTTTACAAAACTTTTTCGCTAATTAAATGTTAGCTATCTCGCCCACAGAAAAAAGTCCGATTACAAATTCAATTACACCGTCTGCAATTAACGTGTAAAGCGAGATAACACCACTTTGGATAATCGAAAGAGGGCCCGACAAAACGCCAAGATATAAAAACGCAAGTAATGCAATCATTATATATCTCTCGTATTGCATAATTTTAAAGTATGTTCTTTCGGGCAAAAACAAAAGCATAATTCTTGAACCGTCAAACGGCGGTATTGGAATAAGATTAAATATTCCAAGAACAACATTTATCATCGCAATATAGCTTAGAACTATATATATAATCTGGAATACATTAAAAACTTCTTGATTTGCAAACGGAATATAAGCCAAAATTCTACTAACAAAAAGCACCACAAATGCAACCAAAAGGTTGGACAGCGGTCCCGCGAGCGCAGAAAGTGCCATGCCTTTTTTCTTGTCCTCAAAATATCTCGGATCAACCGGCACAGGCTTCGCCCAGCCTATTCCAAAAAACAGTATTGCCAAGCTACCGAAAAGATCGAGATGTTTAAACGGGTTAAGCGTAAGGCGCCCGAGTTGTTTCGCCGTCGGATCTCCGAGTTTGTATGACGCCCAAGCATGCGCCGCTTCATGTATAGGCAACACGGTTAACAAAACCAAAATTCTTGCCACATACATTAATGTTTGTCCTTGCATCAATTGCATATAAATCTCCCAAAAAAGAAAATGATATTCTAGATAATTACTTTTATCTGATTCAATATTTCTATAATAGTTTGTATTTTTTTATTATTGTTTATATTCACGCAATGCACATTTTAACTAGCAATACGCAAAACACTTTGAACTTATATTATAGTTCAATATGATAAAAAACACAACGAAAAAATTGTAAACTATGATATATTTTGTTTTAAAGCAGCCGTTTAAAAATAAAACTAAAAAGAAAAGTTTGAAATATCGCTTTTTACTATTGCATTTACATCTTTTTTTTGATATAATTTTTATGCTTTAAAAAACAAAGCATAGAAATTTCTTTTGCTTTGCAAGGCTAAAAACTGAATATGGAGACGTATCGAAGTGGTCATAACGAGCCTGACTCGAAATC
>CAYJFO010000084.1:0-7957 GCA_964369645.1 uncultured Oscillospiraceae bacterium
CAACCTGTTCCGAAAGATATTCATAACGCTCTTTAACTTCCTTGTATTCCTCTATTGCTCCGACGTTAACCGAACCCAATGCCTTTATTTTAGAACGAACTGACGCAACATCTTGACGCAACGACGTTATATTTTCATATTTTACACACAGCGAAACTGCATCTTTCGGGGTTAGTTCGTAATCCTCCCAAAGTTTTGCAAACGAGGTGTCAAGTTCTTTTTGCACCGACACTTTACGTTCTTCAAGTCTTGAAATTTCGCGCGCAAGATCTTCTCTTTTGCGTGTAAACTCGCTTTGAAGCTCTCGGCTTTCGACCGTTTCTTTTTCAACTTCTCGCCGCTTTTCGGAACTTTGCGCTATAAGCTGTTTTATCTCTTCGATTTCGTCGTTAAGCCCTTTAATCTCGGATTGTTTGTTTATAACTTCAAGCGATTTTTCTTGATTTTGAACGGTCAACAGTTCGATAGTTTGGGTTATGTCTCCGCTTCGGTTTTTTTCAAGTTCACTTCGTCTTCGCAACTGGTCAACAACTTCTGATATCATCTCAAGGTCTTTTTGTTTTTCCATTCTTTCGATACGGGAACTTGAAAGCCTTTCGGTTATCTCGTTACGTTTAGTGTTAAACATCTCTGCTTGCGAACTTTCGTTTTCAATCATTAGTTCAAGTTCACGAAGTCTTTGTGACGTCTCGTCAAGCAAAGCTTTGTTTTGACTCATTTCTTCGGTCTTTTCAACCATTTGGTTTGCGAAATCTTCAAAACTTTTTTCGGCGGATCTTAATCCCTCGTTTGCCGCCGCCTGTTCTAGTTCAACACGTTTAAGCTCGGTCTCGACGCGTATCTTATCACCGCCAAGATTGATAAGCTCACTTGTAAACACCGTTAGTTCGGCTTCAAGAGAAACCGTTTCATTTTTATTTTTTTCAAACTCTTTTTTAAGTTGTTCAACCGCTTCGTTTGTTTTAATCTTTTTAGCCTTAAGGTCTTCTATCTCGTTTCGACGGCTGAAAACTCCTGTTGTTTTGGAGGTTGAGCCTCCTGTATACGAACCTCCGGCATTTATAACCTGTCCGTCGGTCGTCACAATACGGTTTTTATGCTGACATTTTTTCGCAATAAGCGACGCTGAATTAAGATCGTCGGCTATTATTATTCTGCCTAAAAGGTTACTTATTATGTCAGAATATTTCTCGTCACAGTTTACAAGCGACGACGCAACGCCTATCGCGCCTTGTTGTTTCAAACCGTTATCAAACAAAAAGTTAGAGGGTTTAATCGTGTCAATAGGAAGGAAAGTTGCCCTTCCTTGTTTCTTTTCTTTTAAGTAAGCTATTGCATCTTTTGCGGCTCGCTCGTCCGACACAACTATGTTTTGCATCGAAGCGCCAAGGGCGGTTTCAATAGCAACCTCATATCCGCTTTCGATAGTGATAAGTGAAGCCACCGTGCCGACAATTCCGCGAAGGTTTCGATTTCTTGATTCTTCAACAACTCTTTTAACACTAAACGCAAACCCATCCATACTTTTTTCCATGTCGTCAAGAACTTGCATTTTATGCGTTAATTGTTCAGACAATGAACTTTGTTTTTGAAGTTCACGTTCCGTTTCTATAAGTTTTGTTTTCCTTATTTCAAGCTTTGAATTTAAGCCGTTCTTTTTGTTTTCACAGTCTGTTATTTCGCTTTCAATGTCTAAAAGCTCCTTTGTGAAAAGCTGTTTGTCACTTTCAACTTGAACAACTTTTTGTTTAATAGTAGGATAGATCTCTTTAAGTTCTTTATCCCGCTTGTTTAAAGCTTCCAATTCGGTTTCCGCAGTTGCTATCTTAACTTGACAGTCGCTAAGTTCAGACGAAAGTCTCGACATATCCTCTGCAAGTTGTTGCTTCTTTTGGTCGCTTTGTTCGCCTTCGATAGTTAGGCTTGAAAGCTCGTTTTCGACAAGCGATATCTTTTGATCAAGTTCATGTAAAACAAGCTCAATTGCAACGCTCATCGCTTCGCGTTCCATAATTTCGCCATCTATTCCGCCTGTTGTATTGCTTGATGATTCAACTTGGGTCTTCATCTGCTCAATTTGTTGCTCGCCATGTGATATGTCGCTTTCGATCATCGTCACGGTTTTTTCAAGAACTGTTATCTTCTCGCTAATCTCGTGTATCTTAGCGTTGCTCTTTTCGGTTGAAAGCGCAATAACGCTGTTTTGCTCAAAGATATCTTCTATTTTTTTATCTATATCGTTTATCGAATTTTCAATGTCAGAATAATCTTTTCTCGCTATCTCTACTTTTTCATCCTGTTGTTTAACGGCTTGACGGGATCTTTCGATGTTGTCACAGTAAAGTGTTATCTCAAGCTTTTTCCTTTGTTCCGAAAGATCAAGAAACTTAAGCGCCGTTTCACTTTGTTGTTTTAAAGGTCCTACCCTGCTTTCAAGTTCGTCTAGGATATCTCGAAGACGCGCTATGTTATCCTCGGCGGCGTTTAATTTATTTTCCGCTTCGTTTTTGCGATATCTATACTTTGCTATCCC
Source organism: uncultured Oscillospiraceae bacterium (assembly GCA_964369645.1). Classification (GTDB taxonomy): domain Bacteria; phylum Bacillota; class Clostridia; order Oscillospirales; family Ruminococcaceae; genus CAYJAY01. Next base: position 2,534 of record CAYJFO010000084.1, read on the forward strand.
CGAAGCTTCTTCAAAAATTTCTCTTCTTTCGGTGCTTTTTGCGCTTACGATTTCTGATATCTTTCCTTGTCCGATAATCGAATATCCGTCACGCGAAAGCCCCGTATCCAAAAACGCTTCTTTAATGTCTTTAAGGCGAACCGCCGCCCCATTTATAAGATAGTCGCTGTCGCCGCTTCGATAGTATCTTCTTCCTATATTTATCTCGTCCCCCATGTCGGGCAAACGTCTATCGGTATTGTCAAGAACCAGCGACACTTGGGCGTAACCCATCGGTTTTCTAAGCTGTGTTCCGCCAAAGATAATGTCTTCCATCTTTCCGCCACGAAGCGATTTCGTCGATTGTTCCCCCAAAACCCAACGTATAGCGTCGCTTATGTTGCTTTTTCCTGAACCGTTTGGGCCGACAATTGCTGTGACCCCTTTTTCAAGATTAATGCGTGTCTTATCGGGAAAAGATTTAAAACCATGTATATCTATGTATTTTAAAAACAAATGAAAACTCCTTAAAAGTATTAATAGACTTAAGAGTATAAACTAAGCATAAAATGCACTTTCAATAAAACATAACTAGATATGCGTTAAAACATTTTTTATAGACCCATTAATTCAAGCGCAACCCTTGCCGCGTCTTGTTCGGCTTGTTTTTTGCTGTGTCCTTTGCCCTCGCCAATTACGTTGACATTAAGGTGCACTTGCACCGTAAACGTCTTGTCGTGGTCGGGACCTTGTTCAGAAATCAAGACATATTTAAGACGTTCTTCGGGATTTTGCTGTATAACCTCTTGAAGTTCTGTTTTGTAGTCGCGCGAAGTTTTGTCCGAAAGGTCAACTTTTGAAACAAACGACATCACAAAATTCTCGGCAACCGAAAGACCGCCGTCAAGGTAGATAGCCGCCAAAACCGCCTCGAAACAGTCGGCTAAAATCGAAGGCCGTTTCGCGCCACCCGAATTTTTTTCCCCACGTCCAAAAAACATAAATCGCCCAAGTTCAAGTTTTTTCGCAAAAACGCAAAGAGATCCCTCACACACAATAGTTGCGCGTATTCTTGTAAGCTCGCCTTCGGGAAACTTTTCTGTTTTGGAAAAAAGATATTGTGAAACGATAAGCGATAGTACCGAATCCCCTAAAAATTCAAGGCGTTCGTTACAACTTTGTTTTGTAAGACCATGTTCATTTGCATAACTTGAATGTGTAAGCGCGGTCTTTAAAAGTTTTTCGTCCAAAAACGTATAGTTAAGTTTTTTTTGCAACTCTTTTAGCATTGTACAGTTTATATCAACCTCTCGATTTCACTCGATACATTAGTTTTCGACCATTTTTCGGCTTGTCTGATAGCGTTTTTAAATGCTTTTGCGTTTGAACTTCCGTGTGCTTTTATTACCGGTTTTTTAAGACCTAGGAACGGCGAGCCGCCCTCTTCGGCATAGTCAAACTTCTTTTTAAACTCACGAAGTCCCGGTTTCAAAACCGCCGCCGCAAGTTTTGTTGAAAGAGATTTCATGAAAATTTCTTTTAACATTCCGAACAACGCGGACGAAAGCCCCTCGATTACTTTAAGAACAATGTTTCCCGTAAATCCGTCGGCAACAACTACGTCAGCAACACCTTTTGGTACGTCTCTGCCCTCTACGTTGCCTATGAAATTCAATTTTGTGTTTTCTTTTAAAAGTTTATGAGCGTCAAGTTGAAGCTTTGTTCCTTTAGTTTCTTCCGCTCCATTGTTGACAAGACCAACCTTTGGGTTTTCAATTCCAAGCACATTTTTAACGTACGCCGTTCCCATAACTCCAAACTGCATAAGCATTTCGGGGCGGCATTCGGCGTTTGCCCCACAGTCTAGTAGTATGTATTTTCCTTTAGGTGACGGTATAACCGCGCCTAGCGCCGGACGTTTAATGCCTTTGATACGCCCTACAATCATGGTAGCGCCCATCAAAAGCGCTGCAGTTGAACCGGCGCTTACAAAAGCGTCCGCCTCGTCACTCGCAACCATGTTAAGCCCAACCGACATAGAACTATCTTTTTTCGCTTTGAGCACAACTTTCGGGTCGTCTTCCATGTCTATAACGGTTTTTGCATCTATAATCTCGATTCCATCAAGATTAATTCCGTTTTCAGTGGCACATTGTTCGATTTTTTGTTTGTCTCCCGTAACGGCAAGTGTGGCTTCAACTTCGCTTTTCGCCATCTCCACACCTTTTAAAACTTCAAGTGGAGCGTTGTCTCCACCGAACGCATCAATAATTATCTTCATTTCAAATCCTCTATAAACAGTTTAAAATCTTCTAACCCTCTTAAACTGTACCTTTCATATTTTTTAGTCTTATCTTTTATTCTTTCCCCGATATCGGGAAGTAAACCCATGTTTGCGCCCATTGGCTGAAAATTTTTATTTGGAGCATTTATATACCTTAACAGTGCTCCGCACATAGTGTTTTCGGACGGTATAACCTGCTCTTTGTTGTTCAACATTCTATCAAGAAAAATTGCCGACAAAAGTCCGCTCGCCGCCGATTCACAGTACCCCTCCACCCCCGTTATCTGACCCGCAAAGTAAACATTTTTATGTTGTTTTAAATTTTGAGTTATGTTTAAAACCTCGGGTGAATTTATAAAACTGTTTCGGTGCATTACTCCGTATCTAATAAACTCGGCGTTTTCAAGCCCCGGAATCATCGAGAAAACTCGTTTTTGTTCTGAAAATTTAAGGTTGGTTTGAAAGCCTACAATGTTAAACATCGTCGCTTTCGCGTCTTCTCTGCGAAGTTGAACCGCCGCCCAAGGTCGCCTACCCGTTGCGGGGTCGCATAGTCCAACCGGTTTAAGAGGTCCAAAACGAATGGTGTCAATGCCTCTTTTAGCAAGCTTTTCAACAGGCATACATCCTTCGTAGACTTTAAAGTCGTCGTCTGCTTTGTGTAACTTTGCAGACTCGGCCTCGACAAGGCAGTTCCAAAATTCCTCATATCGCTCTTTGTTAAAGTAACAGTTAAGATAGTCGTCTCCGCCTTTTCCATATCTGCTCGCGGCATGAACCTTGTTCATGTCTATACTTTCTGCCGAAATTATAGGAGCCGCAGCGTCAAAGAAACTCAAAAAACCGCCCGTTATGTTTGATATCTCGTCGGCAAGTTCGCCGTCGGTCAAAGGGCCTGTTGCGATTATAACGGGACTGTCGACGTCGATTTCACAATATCTTTTTGAAACTATATTTATCTTAGGGTTGCTTTTTATCCTGTCGGTTATCTGTTTAGAAAACAGCTCGCGGTCTACCGCCAAAGCTCCACCCGCCGCAACCGATGTTCTTTTTGCAACTTCGACAACTATTGAATCCATAAGTTCCATCTCGTGTTTAAGAAGTCCCGCTGCGCTTTCAAGCCTTGCTGCTTTAAGCGAATTGCTACAAACAAGCTCCGCGAAGTTGTCCGAGCCGTGTGCTTTCGAGCGTTCGTTTGGTTTCATCTCAACAAGCGTTACATCATGTCCTAGTTGTGTCAGCTTATTTGCCGCTTCACAACCGGCAAGGCCAGCGCCGACAACCGTTATCGTTCCCATTTGTTTAACCGTGTCCTTTCATAACTTATATGGATTATAATTATGCATCGTCCGACTTTTTAAAATCACATTTTTCATTTGAACAGTATGTGTAGGAGGATTTCCCTTTTTTCTTCAAAAGCGATTTTGAACACTTAGGACAATTTTCTCCTGTCGGTTCGTCCCACGTCATGTATCCACAGCTCATTCCTGTCTCACAAGCAAAGTAGTTTCGGCCTTTTGTTGACTTTCTGCCAACAATTTTAGCTCCACATTTCGGACAGTTTCCTTTTGTTTCGACAACAATCTTTTTTGTCGTTTTACATTCCGGGTATCCCGGGCACGCAAGGAATTTTCCATAACGTCCTGTTTTGATAACCATGTTTTTTCCACAGTTTTCGCAGATAACGTCGGTTTCTTCATACGGTATTTTAATTCGTTGTCCGTCTAGGTTTTGTTCCGCTCTTTTAAGGCTTTTATCGAATTCTTTGTAGAATTTATCTATTATCTTAACCCATTCGCTTTTGCCTTCCTCTATCTTATCAAGGTTTTTTTCCATTCCGGCGGAAAACTTAACGTCGACAATGTCGGGAAACTGTTCTTTCATAAGGTCGGTTATAATCATACCAAGCGTTGTTGGAATAAGATTTTTTTGTTTTCGTTCAACATAACCCCTGTCGATTATCGTCGAGATAATCGGCGCATAGGTTGACGGTCTTCCAATTCCGTTTTCTTCGAGCGATTTAATAAGCGTAGCTTCGCTAAACCTTTGGGGAGGCTGCGTAAAATGTTGTGCCGATTTAAGTTCTTTCTTTTTCAATACTGTATCTTTATCTATTTCAGGGAACACAGTAGGTCCTTGTTCCTTTTCATCCGTTGCAACTTCATAAAGAACTGTGTATCCGTCAAACACTATTTCATATCCCGAAGCGCGGAATTTATAGTCACCAGAATTTATGTCAACTGTGTGTGTTTTTTGTTGTTGGTCGCTCATTCTGCTCGCTATAAAACGTTCCCAGATGAGTTTATAGATCTTAAACTGGTCGGTCGATAGCGATTTTTTCGCTTGATCCGGTGTAAGGTCTACCATCGTTGGGCGTATAGCTTCATGGGCATCTTGAACGTTTGCAGCGTTTTTTTGTTTATATGTCCTAGGGGTTTTAAAAGCATATTTTTCACCAAAACGATTCGTGATGTAATCAATCGCCGCGTCGTGGGCGTCGTTTGATATTCTTAACGAGTCGGTTCTCATATAGGTTATAAGACCCACAGAACCCATTCCGTCGATCTCTACCCCTTCATACAGCTCTTGAGCCGCTCTCATAGTTCTTCTTGCTACAAAGCCTAATCTTCTTGAAGCGTCCTGTTGAAGTGTTGATGTGATAAACGGAGGTTCGGGGGTTCTTTTTCTTGTTCCGGTCTTAATCGAAGATATGACAAACGGTGTATCTTTCAAGTCTTCAAGAATAGCGTTACATTGTGTCTCGTTTTCAATCTTGAAATCTTCGCCCGTCACGTCACCTTTCCCACGAAGTTTTGCGGTAACGTTTTTTGTAGATCCGCCGATTTTAAGCACAGCATCGACCGACCAATATTCAACCGGATTAAACGCGTTAATCTCGTTTTCTCTATCCGCCAAAAGTTTAACCGCAACCGATTGAACACGACCTGCTGAAAGGCCACGTTTAACCTTTTTCCATAAAAACGGAGAAAGTTTGTATCCAACTATTCGGTCGAGAATTCTTCTCGCTTGTTGACTATCAACTAGCGAAAGGTTTATCGGTCTTGGGTTTTGCATACCCTTTTGAACGCCTTTTTTTGTTATCTCTTCAAACGTAACCCTGTTCTCTTTTTTCTCGTCAAGGTTCAAAAGATGTGCAAGGT
>CAYJFO010000085.1:0-7784 GCA_964369645.1 uncultured Oscillospiraceae bacterium
TTTCGGGGCCTATCGGTTCGATAAACACGGCGGCGGTTCCGCCCGAAAAACTGTTACGTTTTAAAACTCTCTCAAGGCTGTTGAGATCATTCGGAAAAAACTCTCGTGTTTTTTTGAAACAATATTGCGGAATACCGGGCGATTGAAGCCCTTTTGTTCCGGGTACTCGTATGCCGTAGGCGAGTTGATCGCTCCAACCGTGATACGCTCCGCCCATCTTGACAAGATACTTTTTGTTTGTCGCAAGACGTGCGACGCGCGCGGCAACCATGCAAGCCTCGGTTCCCGAGGTGTACATTCTGAACATCTCGACCGACGGCATGAAATCGGAGATTTTTTTTGCCAACAGATATTCATATTCATGGAAAAGCCCAAGACTAGGGCCACAGTTGTTTAAAAGTTCAATTACCTTTTCGCGAACAGAAACGGGGTTTGCGCCCAAAACGGTAGGGCCGCCCGATTGAAGAAAATCGTAATATTCGTTTCCGTCGATGTCGGTTAAGGTGTGTCCGTCTGCTTTTTCAAAAACGAGAGGAAACGGATAGTTAAACGCGAGGTTATGTTGGACACCGCCCGGAATTATATCTTTTGCGGTCTCGATCATCTGTTTGGACTTTTTGCATTTTTGATCGAAATACTCCGTTTCATATCTCTTTAAAACGTCGTCGCTTATAGAATAAATAGGAAGTTTTATAAGTTCGTCAAGTTGTTTTGTAACCGACTTTGCGTCAAGATATCGTTTAAGATAAACTTTGTTTTCCATATAACCTCACAATGATTTTATTTGTTGTTAATTTATAACCTACCATTATATTTTTATCATATAAATAAAAAAAAGTCAATCGGCCGCTTGTGTTTTGTTTAAATTATATATATAATTTGTATTATATGATAACACAATGCCAAAAGGAGCAACTTATGAGAACGCTTTTTAAAAACGCTTATATTTTTGACGGACAAAGCAGAGTTGAAAAAAAAGGACACGTTGTAGTTGAGAAAGACAGGATAGTCGAGGTTTTGCAATCCGAACCGGAAAACTTTGTAGGGGAAACTGTCGACGTAGACGGCATGTGTTTGTCGCCCGGGTTTATCGACACACATTCCCACAACGATTACTACGCCGTCTTGCCCGAAGCGGACAGATATTGTTCTTCTTTTGTCATGCAAGGAATAACAACGATGATAGGTGGCCAATGTGGTTTTTCAACGATAGGCATCGACAAGGACACCAAACCAAACGACGAAATCTTTGGTTTTTTCGCAAAAAATCCAAACCTTGAAAACGTCACGACGTTCGAGGATTGGGGAAAACAGGTGGACAAATACTCCCCCGTCAACATGGCGTGTTTTTGTGGCCACGGAACGTTGAAAACTGCAATGTTAGGGCTTCAAGGTAAAACTTTTTCCGAACAGCAGTTTAAAACGTTGGAACGTTCGTTGGACGACCAACTTTCGGCGGGGGCTTTGGGACTTTCGTTTGGTCTTATGTATGAACCGGGAATTTATTCGAAAAGCGACGAGTTAGAGCGACTTTGTAAAGTTGTTCAAAGACACGATAAGATAGCCGGGTATCACACGAGAGCAAACAGCAAAGTCAGCATGGGTTATCCCGACCTTCTAGGCCGCCCCCACAACCTTAGGGCTATCGACGAGGTTGTCGAGATAGCGAAAAAAACCGGGGTTAAATCGAACATTTCCCACATGATATATGTCGGAAGAAAAACGTGGCCGACGCTTGACGAATCTATATCCCTTATCGACAACGCGAACCATGACGGCTGTGACATATCGTTTGATATATATCCTTTTGATTTCGGCGCGTCCACGATAAAAGTTATCATGCCGCCGTGGTATCTTAACTTGTCCGAACAAGAAAAAAGAAATCCTATGTCGGTTATAAGGCTTTATGTTGAGATCTTTGCAACCAAAAAACTTTTGGGATTTGGATTTGAAGATATCGAGATAGCGTGGGCAGGAAACGACAACAAACAATACCACGGAAAACGCGTCAGCGAGATAGCAAAAGAGCTGGGTCTAGGACAGCTTAAAACATACTTGAAACTTATTGAACAATGTGACGACGACGCAACCGTTATCATGTATTCTTATATGAACGACAAGATCATAGACGTGTTAAGCCGTCACGACAAAGTTTCGTACATGACCGACGCTTGGATAGTTGACAACGGAATACAAAACGAATCTTGTTTTTCTGCGTTTCCGAAATTTTTGCGTCTTTCGCGAGAAAACAAGGCTGAACATCTAGGAGACATGTTATGCAAAATGACGGGAAAAGCCGCCGAAAGATATCGCCTTAAAGACCGAGGGTATATAAAGCCCGGTTGTTTTGCTGATCTTGTCGTGTTTGACAAACAAACGGTATCCGAAGCGCAAACCCGCGGAACACAGCCAATAGGAATACCGTATGTAATGATTAACGGCGAGTTCGCGGTTAAAGACGGGCAGTATCTACAAAAAAACCTTGGCAAAAGCATAGCGGTTAAATAGTCGGAAAACAATAGAACAACTCGACTTTTTCGGAGGGATGTATGAAAGACATAACGTTTGCTATTACATACGATGTCGGGACGACGGGGGTTAAGACCTGTCTTTTCGAGTTGGGCGAAAAAATAACGCTTGTCGAAAGCGCCTATGCCACATATGCGCTTTATATATCGGACGGCGGAAAAGCGGAACAAGACCCAGACGAATGGTGGTATGCGCTTTGTGAGACAACCAAAACGGTCCTTAACAAAACCTCTATTAAAAAAGAGGATATAAAAAAAGTTTCGTTTTGTTCCCAAATGCAATCGCTCGTTTTGGTTGACAAAGACCTTAACTTGCTTAGAAACTCAATGAGCTATATGGACAGTCGCGCACACAAGATTTTTGGCAAAGGCCCTAACCCTTTAACGCTTTTAATCTGTCTTGCTATTACGGGGGCGGCGCCGACTTCGTCTAAAGATCCTGTTTGGAAATATAACTGGGTTAAAAAACACGAGCCGGAAACGTATGATAAAATATACAAATGGCTTGATGTAAAGGATTATCTTTGCGCGAAACTTACCGGAAACGCCGTGATGACCGAAGGGTCGGCGTTTGCAACTCTTCTTTTTGATGTCAGAAAAAACAAACGAAAAATAAGCAACGTTGTTTGCAAGCTTTTAGGGGTTAACCCTAACCATCTTCCGCCTGTTATTCGCTCGTTCGACAAGGTCGGCAACATAACCGAACGTTCGGCGGACGAGATAGGTCTGTCGACCTCGTGCGAAGTTTATGGCGGCGGAGGAGATGCCGAGCTTATAGGGGTTGGCGCCGGCGCGTCAAGCCATGGCGACACACACATCTATCTTGGGACATCGGGTTGGGTCTCAACCGTAACAAACAAACGTCTTGTCGATATCAAATGTTCAATTGCCTCGATAGTCGGCGCAGACGACGAGAACTATAACTATTTCGCCGAGATGGAGACAGCCGGAAAATGTCTTGAATGGGTCAAAGACCATCTGGCGCTTGACGAGATTGGGGTTTACCTTGAAAAAGTTGACGTTGTCAATTCAAAAGAAACGCTTTATTTAAATCTCTTTGACTATCTTTGTGAGGTGGTTGAAAAGGTTCCAGCCGGAAGCGGAGGGATTATCTTCACACCATGGTTACACGGAAACCGTTGTCCGTTCGACGACCCTGCCGCGCGGTCGATGTTTTTTAACATAGGCTTAAACACGGGTAAATCGGAACTAATACGAGCGGTTATCGAAGGAATAGCGTTCCATTGTCGCTCTATGCTTGAAGCCCAAGCAAAAAAACTTGAGATATCCGACACAATATATATATGTGGAGGAGGGGCGCTTTCAAGCACAATATGCCAAATAATGGCGGACGTTTTGGGCAAAAAAATAGCGGTTAACCAAAACCCACAAAATGTTGGAGCTTTGGGTGCCGCCACCTTGCTTGCCGTTTCCGAGAAAAAAATCCCCTCGGTTAGACACGCAAAACAAATACTTCCGGAATATAAAATAATTGAACCGAACAAAGCAAATAAACAAGCGTATGACAAAAACTACAAAGTGTTTTTAAAGCTTTATCAAAACAACAAAAAGCTTTTTCAACAGCTTAATTTATAAAGGTGTGGACAATGGCATTGATTAATTTTTTAGATATATCCCCCGCCGGCGGCGGGGGATATATCTAAATCAATTCTATTTTACCACTCCCAATTTAAAAAAAATTTATGATTTGGTTTTTTGCACAGTTTCCCATTGGACAGGGTTTCCAACCGAAACGGATAAAAACATGTCGTGTTTTAAAAGTTCGGTTTTTATGTCGTAGATACAGTCTTTTGCGTCTTTATCGACAAACGCTTTGTCGTTGTATAAAAGATAATTTTTCTTTGCGTTTTGCGGAGTTAAATTAACCATAATAACGTTTGCGCCCGAAAGAAAACCCTTTATTCTGCCCTTTATCTCGATAGTCTCAAGCGCCGTTGTCGAGGGAATCATAGCTTTTTTAAGCGTCAATCTCGTAAGCGCAACCGCAAGCAACGTCTTGTGTAATGTTCCGCTTTTGAAATCTTTAAAAACAGAACTTTCGTGTGGAATAAACGGGCCAATGCCAACCATCTGAGGACCTAGCTCTCGCAAAAAAACCATGTCTTTTGCTAAGTGTAGATCAGTTTGATAGGGTGAGCCAACCATGAAACCTCCACCCGTTTGAAATCCGGCTTTTTTAATCGAATATAAACAATTTTTTCTGTGTTCTAAAGTCATGTTTTCGGGATGCAGTTTGTTATAGTGCTCGTCGTCCGCCGTTTCCTCACGCAAAAGATAACGGTCGGCTCCGGCTTTTTTAAGTTTAATATAATCCTGCTCGCTTTGTTCACCAACCGAAAGAGTTACGGCAACGTCGCCGTAACTTTTTTTTATATCTCGAACTATTTCGCAAAGCATATCGGTTGTAAAAAATCTGTCCTCGCCACCTTGTAAAACAAACGTCCTAATTCCAAGGCTATATCCTTCGTCGCAACAACTCATAATCTCTTGTTTTGAAAGACGATAGCGGCTAACCTCTTTGTTTTTGGCGCGTATCCCACAATAAAGACAATCGTTTTTACAATAGTTTGTAAACTCGACTATGCCTCGTAAAAAGATCTCGTTATTGTAAAACTTTTTCTTTTGTTCAAGCGCAATGCCACTTATATATTCAAGGTCTTTCTCGGTTGCGTTCGCAAAGATATATTCGTATTCGTGCTCTGTTAAATTATTCTGGTTATTAAGCTTGTCTACAAGTTTTAAAACGTTGATAAATACCACCCCTTTAAACGGTTATCTTGTCGAGAATTCCCGAAAGTTTTGCTATCGCTATGCCGTAGTTAGTCATAGGAACTTTTTGCAAAACGGTTTGTTCAATTCGAGACAACACATATTTTTTTGTAAACATACAAGCTCCACAATGGATAACTAGGGAATATTTTGAAACGTCGCTTGGGAAACTATTTCCCGAAACAACGTCAACAGAAAGTTTTTGGCCGACTTTTTTTCTAAGCAAAGCCGGTATCTTAACGCGGCCGATGTCTCCGTCAAGCGCGTTGTGTGTACACGCTTCCGCGATTAAAACGCTGTCATTTTCAGATAGGTTGTCGATAGCTTTTGCGCCTTCGATAAAAACGTTTATATCCCCTTTATAAATAGCAAACAAGACGGAAAAAGAGGTTAGTTTGCTTTCTTTCGGTTTGTTTTGATACACAAAATCAAATATCTGCGAATCGGTTATGATAAGTTTCGGTGGACATTTTTGCGCCTTTAACGCTAAATCAAAGTTATCTTTTGTGCAACATATCGTCACACATTTGTTATCGAGCAAGTCGCGTATCGTTTGAACCTGTGGGAGGATAAGCCTGCCTTTTGGGGCTTGGATATCTTGTGGCATGACAAGCAAAACAACATCCCCTTTTTCAACAAAGCTGTCAACAATTCCGAGCCTGTCTCCGCTTTTCTCGATAAGTTCGCTAAGCTTTTTTGAAATCTCTTTGATATTTTCGCCCGTCTTTGCGCTAACCGCTAACGCTGTTGTCGAAAAAGTTTTTTCAATTTCTCTTGACAACTCTACGCTGTCCTCGACGTCGCTTTTTGTCACGACCGCAAGATACGGGATCTTTTTTTGGTTCAAAAGCGAAATCATATCTTGTTCAAACTGTGTTATCTCGCCAAAAAAACAAACGATTGCAACATCGGTTTTTGAAAGCATCTCTTTTGTGCGCTCAACTCGCTTTGCGCCAAGTTCCCCGACGTCGTCTATACCGGCCGTGTCGATTATAAGACATGCGCCAAGCGGGTGTATCTCGATAGCTTTTTGCACAGGGTCGGTTGTGGTTCCCAAAACCTCTGATACAAGCGAAGTTTCTTGATTTGTCATCGCGTTAATAAGCGAAGATTTGCCGACATTTCGTCTTCCCAAAATAGTTATATGTGTCCTATTGGCGTTTGGTGTGTTGTTCATTATGTTCCCTTTCGCTTAAAACCTGAAATCACGTTCGCCGTTTTTCATCTTTTCAATGTTTTGTATAACAACGTCGCGAACCTTTTCGTTTTTAATGTGATTAATTCGTTTTGTTATGTAGTTCTCGCCTATCTTTTTGGTGTCGTCGTCTGCGTAATCGGACAAAAATTCAAACAACGTAAGCAGTGAATTAGGCTCGCATACGTTTACAATCTGCCCCGATTTTGCAAGGCTCATAAATCGGTCGCCCGTTCGCCCTTCGCGGTAGCACGCTGTGCAAAAACTCGGGGTGTAGTTAAGCTCTAAGAGCCACTTGACGATGTCCCCCAAAAGGCGTTCGTCCGAAAGCTCGAACTGTTGGTTTTCTACTTCTTTTTCTTCTGTGTAACCGCCAACGCTTGTTTTTGAGCCGCCACTTATCTGGGAAACCCCTATGCTAAGCGCTTTTTCTCGAACTTCTTTCGATTCTCTTGTCGAAACAATAATTCCGGCATACGGCAAAGCTATTCTTAAAATTGCGATTATCTTAAGGAAAAGCTCGTCAGAAATCGAGTTTTTAAAATCCTCGACGTTTATATCGTCGGCGGGGCATATTCTCGGAACGCTCACGGTATGTGGGCCTACTCCGAATTTATCTTCAAGATGTTTCGCATGCATAAGAAGCCCAACTAGTTCATATTTATACAAGTTTAAACCAAAAAGAACCCCAAGCCCTACGTCGTCTATTCCGCCCTCCATAGCCCTGTCGATAGCCTCGGTGTGGTAGACATAGTTTGATTTTGGGCCGGTCGGGTGCAAAGTTTCGTACATCTCTTTGTTGTACGTCTCTTGGAACAGGATATATGTGCCAATCTCGGCTTCCTTTAGTTTTTTGTAGTTTTCGACCGTTGTTGCGGCTATATTTACGTTAACGCGTCTAATCGCTCCATTTTCTTGAGAAACGGAATAGATAGTCTTTATACTCTCTAAAATATAATCTATCGAACAGTTTATGGGGTCTTCCCCAACCTCGATGGCAAGACGTTTGTGCCCATGTTGTTGGAGCGCTATTACCTCGTCTTTAATCTCTTGTTGAGAAAGTTTTCTTCGCTTGATCTCTTTGTTTTTATGATGGAACGGACAGTATACACAACCGTTTACGCAATAATTTGAAAGATAAAGCGGAGCAAACAAAACTATCCTGTTGCCGTAAATAGTGTCTTTGATTTTTTTTGCAAGGTCAAATATTTTTTGCAAAATCTCTTTATCGTCGCTTTCAAGCAAAAGGCTTGCTTCTTGAAAAGTTATGC
>CAYJFO010000086.1:0-7614 GCA_964369645.1 uncultured Oscillospiraceae bacterium
CGAAAGCTTGCATTCAGCGTAGCGAAAGCTTGCATTCAGCGTAGCGAAAGCTTGCGTTCAGCGTAGCGAAAGCTTGCGTTCAGCGTAGCGAAAATTATAAAAGGTGGTAGGGGTGGCAACACCAACTAAAGTTAGCTTTTTATCCGCCCGCAGGGTGTCGAAAAAGTCCTATAGAAAAATTGTATTTTGTCATTTTTCACAAAATTACAATTGATTTCTTTCAAACGTTTATGTCAGGGGAACCTGGGGGAGTTTCGACTCTCCCCCACTGGTCCCCCCGACACCCCCCATCTCCCCCCTAAACGATTTAGGGCGACACACGCCCTAAAAACCCGCTCCGTTTTTTGCGCTTGATAAACTGTATACTGCAAAAAACTTGTTTTGTTGTTCATTTTCTAGACAACATATTTTCAAAACTTTTTTGTTACTTTTAGGGGTGACTGGAGTAGCGGGGGCAAAGCCAACTAAAGTTGGCTTTTTATCCGCCCGTTATTTGACTAAATATTATTTGTTAGCGTTGAAAATTAAAGTAAAATTTAAAATCAATATTTTTTAAATTTAGAGTATTTATATGAATATCAAAAAAAATGATAAACAAAATTTAATATGCTTTTTGTCGGGTCTTGTGTTGGGCGCGGCAATTTTTGTTTTAATTTTTGGTTTTTCGACGCTTGATGTAACGGACGACAGTTTTATACAACCCGGTTTTATCGAGGCGGATTTAACGCAACACTATACAGGTTTTATGCTATATCGTTCAAGCGATTGGCAGTTTCCGTTAGGGGTTGGCTCAAACCTTACCTATCCGTACGGTTCGCCCGTTTCGTTTTCGGACAGTATACCTATCTTTGCGATTGTGGCAAAAGCGCTATCTCCGTTGTTGCCCGAAACGTTTCAATATTTCGGTTGGTTTTCGCTTTTGTCTTTTTCGCTTCAAGGCGGGTTCTCCGCTCTTTTGCTATCGATTTTTATAGACAAAAAAAATAAATCCTCTTTTTACGCGGTTGTGTTGTTTGGAGCGGCGCTTTTTTGCTTTGCGCCAATACTTGTCGAGCGAACGTTTCGTCACACTGCGCTTTCGGCCATGTGGCTAATAACTCTTTCACTTTATTTGTATTTTGTTTCAAAAAGAAACGGCGAGTTTCACAAAGCGTTTTATGCGATAGCGTTTTTTGCAATAACGGTCCACCCTTATTTCGTTCCGTTAACCTATGCGGTTATGTTTGCTTATCTGGTTGAAAATTCGGTTAGCTTCAAAAATTACAAACAAAATATCCTGTCGCTTTTAATCTGCTTTGGCCTGACGATAATATCCGCTGTTACGATTGGGTATCTAAGCGGAGGCGCGCCTGTTTCGGAGGGCGGCTATGGGTGGTTTTCACTTAACTTGAACGCGCTTTACAATCCTTTTAGCAAAGGTTTTGACAACTGGTCGCGTTTTTTACCTCCACTTCCCCAAACAAACGGAAATCTAGATGGGTTTAACTATTTGGGGCTTGGCGTTATAGTGGCGAACGTTATTTTAGCGATAGTGTTTTTGTTTCAAAAACAAAAGGTAAATAAGATTAAACGGTTTGTTAGTAGATATTTTGGCATGATCTTTGTTGTTTTTGCTCTTTTGGTTTTTGCTCTTTCAAACGTTTTAACGTTTAACGGCAATCAACTTTTTGGGTTGGCGATACCGTTTAAGACGGTGTACGACCTGTTGTCGGTTTTTAGGGCAAGTGGAAGAATGGCTTGGGTTTTATATTATCTTTTGTTTCTTGTGGCGGTTGTCGGGATATATCGTTTTGCTCAAAAGTTTTCGTGGCAACGCGCTAATTTCTTTGGAACTTTCGCGGTTGTGTTGTTGGTTTTGGTTCAACTTTTTGATATCTCAAAACCGCTAATCGAAAAGTTTAACTATTTTACACAGTTTGAAACGGGCGCCATAACGACAAAAGGGTTTGTCGACGGAAAACCGGTCGAAAGCGAAAACCTTGATTTCGATTTTTGGTTAGAAGCGACAAAAGGCCGAACGGCAGTTGTTGCGCTTGACGACAAAGACCCCGGAAAACGCGTGGAGCTTGGATTTTGCGCCGCTAAAAACGAAACACCGGTTAACATATATTTCTTTGGCGTAGTAGCGAACGGTGAGCAAAAACAAGAGCAGATAGAAAGCCTTACAAAAACGCTTGAAAGCGGAAAACTTCCAAACGGTATATTAACGGTTGCGACCGATTACGACGGCTTTTTGCAAATGGTGGACGGCGGTTCAAACGAGTTTGACCTTTACATGAAAGACGGGTTTTTGTTTCCGCTTGCACCAAACGATCCCATCTTGTCTTTCGAGGACAGTGGCCTGTTAAAGGTTGACGAAACATCTTTTTTCGCAAGCGACGTTGAGGGCGGCGGATACGAAAGCGGAGTTAACGAGGGGCTTTCGATAATTGCGGTCGCTGCAACCGAAAGAAACAAACGGATATTTTTAAACCAAACCCCTGTGACGGTTGAAAACGAGCAAGGCGAACAAGCAAACGTTGTTTCGGTTAATCTTGACGGAGAGTATATTAATGTAGAAATAGAACAAAATGCAGATATTTTTGAATTTGGTTTTCCGGCGGTAAACAAAGTTTGTTATTAAATTAGACTAAAAACGATTTTTATAAAACTTATACGGTTAAATTTTTAAAAATATATATGGCGATTTGGTGGGGTAGATTTAAAGTTTGGGGTTTGAGAACTTTTTATTTTATCTTGTTGTTGTTAACACTTTAAATACTTTTAGATTTTTAATAAATTTGTATTGACTAATTTGTTTGAATGTGATACAATTACTTGCATTCAAATTTGCGCTTGTAGCTCAGTTGGATAGAGTGTCTGGCTACGAACCAGAAGGTCAGGGGTTCGAATCCCTTCAAGCGCGCCACGTCGTCGCAAACTTTTTTAAGTTTGTGACGACTTTTTTTCATAGGCAAACATTATTTGTCGCTTGAATGTGCAAGCGGTTATCATACATAGTTAAACCAATTCAAAATTCAAACAGTCTGGCTGTTAAATTACGTTTAACTTCGTTGTCGTCAATCGGAATACATACAGTATTCCTCAATCTTCCGCCTTGTTAAACAAAACTTTACCGACGCCATCTTTGTTCGAATTTTAAAGTGGTTAACTATAAATCAAGAAAGGGAAACCGTATGTATACAGTAGTAGTTGCGGAAGATGAATGGAACCTTAGAAATGGTTTGGTTAACAATGTGCCGTGGGAGAAACTTGGGTTTCAAGTTTGCGGACAAGCCGAAAATGGTATCGAAGCGTTAGATCTAGTCGAAAAGCTTGAACCTGACTTGCTCTTGACCGACGTGAAGATGCCCCATATGACCGGTATCGAACTTGCGAGAAACGTTAGAGAGATAAGGCCAAACACACACATTGCGTTTTTAAGCGGGTATGACGACTTTTCTTTTGCACAACAGGCTATACAATATAATGTAGTAAGCTATATGTTAAAACCGATAACAACTGATGCGTTAACGTTGGAGCTTGAGAAAATCAAGAAAAAAATCGACGACAAGTTTGCGGAGTTTTTGAGCAACACCCAAACCCAGACAAGGTCGGAGACTATCAGTTTTTTGATGTCGCTTATAATAGATAGCTATCAAGAGGAACAAGGGGAACAAAACGAGAGAAATCTTTTAAGCAAAGCCCAAGAATGTGGGTTGATTGGAGAAGAAACAAAAAACACAAAGTTTGTTATAATGGTGTCCACGTTCCATGACGAGAAATCCGGTGGAGCAAACTGTACCTTGCCGGAAAACATAAACGCTATCGAAAGTGTTATGAAAAAATACGTTAAACATATCTCGTTTTTTGTTGGCAATAGGATTGTTTCTTTAATCTTTGAATCACAGCGAAACATAAACAAATATCTCCATATCTTGGTAGACGACATAACGCAAAGCGCAAAGCGTATTATGGACCATCAAACACACATCGGGATAAGCAAGACTAAGGAAAGTTTACAATTTTGTCATGATGCTTATCGCGAAGCCATGTCAGCGCTTAAAAATTGTAGCGCGGAAGAGGGCGGCGTTTGTTACATGTCGGATATAGAACGGTTAAACCAAGACAAGCTGGCTTCAAGCGGAAGCGAAGTTTGCGACAAGGCTTTGGAAAAAATCGAAAAAGAATATGCAAATTCCGAGATTTCGCTTGTCTCGCTTAGCAACGACATAGCTATAAGCCCAAACTATCTAAGCGCGATTATTAGAAAATCGACAGGAAGTACGTTTATCGACCTTTTAACAAAAAAACGTGTCGAAAAAGCAAAAGAGCTTTTGGTTACAAGCAACCTTAAGATAAGAGAGATTACCGAACAATGTGGGTATAACGACCAACATTATTTTAGCTACAGCTTTAAAAAATACGTCGGCATGTCACCCAATGCGTTTAGACGACAAGCCGAAGAGGGGCAAGCGGAATAGCAAATGAAGTTTAATTTAAAAAGAAATATATCGATGCAAACTTTGATGTTTTCTGTTGTTGCGGGAATTGGGCTCACGACGTTGCTTGCCGCGATAGCTATCTTTATAAGTATATACGCAAACTCAATAGAAGAAGTTACGATAATCAACAGCGAACAGACGGTAGCGCAAGCGGCAAACACGATGAACCGATATGTTGAAGACATGGAAGATTTGATGAAAATTCTTGAGCTTAGCGTTAACGCGCCAACCGATGAATGGGAGCGGGTTGTTAAAAATCTGCTTGAAAGTCGTTCCGACGTTGTTGCGATAAATCTTTATGATGACGACGGACGTTCGCTTGGCTCTTGGTCGGATAACATACTTTTTAAACAAGATATTACGACCGACTTGTCATACTTCGATTTAACAAACAACGGAGAAAACGCGAATTTAATGCCGCTTATAATATCAAAACCACACGTCAACTCGTTGTTTTTGAACGAATATCCGTGGGTTGTTACGATGTCGAAAAGGGTTAAGCTGTTAGATGAAGAGATTGTCCAGATTGGGGTTGACATAGAGTTTTCCGAGATAGCAAGCTATATAGACAACGTCGGAATAGGCCGCCACGGATACTGTTATATCGTTGATGGCGAGGGAAACATTATATATCACCCACAGCAAAACCTTATCTTTAACGAGATAAAGGAAGAACCGACAGCAGAGATAGCCCTTGAAACAGACGGGGCGCATATATTAGAAAACGAGATCTACACGCTTCATTCGCTTAACAATTCCGAATGGCGGATAGTTGGGGTTAGTTATATAGACGAGATGATAACAAGCCGAGTAGAACGTATGCTTATAATCTCGCTTGTTATTCTTGTTATGATAGTTACAACGAGTTTCGGTTTTGGGCTTTTGTTTGCGCGAGTTTTTTCGCGACCGGCTCAAAAACTTCAAAGCGCGATGGTCAATTTTGAAAAGAACGCGAGACAGTTTAAGTTTCAATCTGTTGAAGGAACAAAAGAGATAGTAGAGCTTTCCGATTCGTTCGGACATATGGTAGTTCGTATCCAACAACTAATGGAACAGGTTCGAAAAGAGGAGATAACCCTTAAAAAGACCGAACTAAACGCCCTTCAATCTCAAATTAATCCCCATTTCTTGTACAACACGCTTGATTCGATAGCGTGGATGTGTGAAGAAAAGAGAACTAAAGAAGCGGTTGAGATGATTAATTCGTTGGCGCGATTGTTCCGAATAAGCATAAGCAGGGGACACGAACTTATAACTATCGAAAACGAGGTTAAGCACGCCACAAGTTATCTTAAAATTCAAAATTACCGATATAAAAATCAATTCACATATAGTATAGAGCTTGACGAGGCGTGTAAAGACTATCTTTGTAACAAGATTACGTTGCAACCGATTATAGAGAACTGTATATATCACGGGTTGGATCGTACAGTCGATAAAGGAGAGATTAAAATAGTAATCTCCAAGACCGACCGCGATATAATTATGGTTGTTGAAGACAATGGCGTTGGAATGGACAAGAATCAAATAGACAACATTCTCCACCAAGATGTCCACGACAAAGCGGGAATTGGAATTAAAAATGTTCGCGACAGGATACGTATATATTTTGGAGAACAATACGGGCTTGATATAGAAAGCGAACCGGACGAGGGAACAAAGGTTATTATACGAATGCCACAAATAAAGGAGGGGGATTATGACGAACAGTAGATGGACAGTTTTAATAGCCGCCATAGTCCTTGTGTTGGTATATATTATTGGCGGTGTCGTAATAGTACATAACTTTGACGCCATACAGTTGGACGACGCAAACAGCATTAAGCCTTATGTGGCGGTTATAACTAAATCGACTACGTCGGATTTTTTTAAAGAGGTAAAGGCCGGGGTGGACGCGGCGGCGGTTGAGTATAATCTTGACGTTTCGTTTAACGGTCCAAACAGCGAGGAAGATTTTGAAACACAAAATATTTTTATCGAAAAAGCGGTTCAAGAGGGGGCAAAGGCGATAGTTCTTTCGGCGGTGGATTACAACGCAAACGCTAAAACGGTTGATTATGCGATAAGTCAAGGGGTTCACGTGATTAGTATCGACAGCGATGTCAACAGCGAAGGGGTTAAATACCACATAGGAACCGACAACTATCTTGCCGGAACGATGGCGGGCGAAACTGTGCTCCAATCAAATGAAGAAAAACTAAGAATAGGCATAGTTAATTTTGACGAAAACACCGCCAACGGCCAGGAGCGGGAAGCCGGGTTTAAAGACAGCGTTGAACAAGATTCCCGCGTCGAATATATCGTTGGAATTAATGTTGTGTCGACGGTTGAACAAGCGAAACTTGAAACTATTGAACTGTTTGAACAATATCCTGACCTTAACGTCGTGGTTACGTTTAACGAATGGACAAGCCTTGGGGTTGGATATGCCATACAAGAACTCGGGCTTAAAGACAAAACAACGGTGGTTGCGTTTGACAATAATTCGATTTCGATTGGAATGTTGGAAACGGGGGATGTTGACGCATTGATTGTTCAAAATCCGTTTGCCATGGGATATCTAGGGGTTGAATATGCGCATAACCTTATTAACGGAATTCCGGTACAACAAACCGATATCGACACAAAAACGACCGTAGTGGATCAAGAGTCTATGTTTGAAGAAGAATATCAAAGGGTTTTGTTCCCGTTTGATTAAGTTGGGGTAAATTTGCCTTGTGATTTTTATAATATGTGTTATAAAACACTATATTGTTATTTGTACAAAAATACAATTGATTTCTAAGAAACGTTTTTTGTCAGGTGGACATAACGCCCCTTTATAATTGTTTTGGGGCGGGGGAGTTTCGACTCTCCCCCTTTGTCCCCCGACACCCCCAAAACCCCCTCAACGATTTAGGGCGACACACGCCCTAAAAACCCGTTCCGCTTTTTGCGCTTAAAAAACTGTATACTGCAAAAAGCTTGCAATGGTGATACTCGCCATTTTGTTGTTGCTTTTGAGTAAAGATGTTTTATAAATTTTTTTGTGCACTATTTTTTAGGGTATACCTTTTTTGACACGCTGAAAACCTCACCTAAAGCCAAGCCGTATCAACAAAATTGAACAAACTATTAACACGAAAAAGAA
>CAYJFO010000087.1:0-7541 GCA_964369645.1 uncultured Oscillospiraceae bacterium
GCACCAGCAACGTGACGTTGCATCCAAATCACGCTCTAAGCTTTTGCTTAGAGCGTGATTTTTTTGCCCGCGTCTATGTAAGTCCTATATCCCCCAATCGCACCAAGTCGTCACAAACTTCGCTAAGTTTGTGACGGCTTTTTTTGCAATTTTATAAAAGTCATCGCACTTCAAAATAAATTCTTGACATATATAACAATATTTGTTACGATTACTTTTAGATATAAACGGCAAAGACTCGGTCTTTTTGGAAAACCCGCAAGAGATTTTGCGTCGGCGGCTGGAAGCGCAATTCGGGCAAGTAGTAGATTTCGGGAACACTTTGCTTTCGTTTGGTTTGATAATTTTATTGCCAAACTTTTTAACAACTAAATATCAAAAGAGGATGTTTAAATTTGAACATCAAAACGGGTGGCACCGCGGGGTTTTATTAAATTAAAAAAACTCGTCCCGAGAGATAATTATTATGATTATTTCTCGGGATTTTTTTGTTATTATTTTTTTATAATACTATATAATACATAGTCAAACGATTTTTAAATTTAAACAGAAAGAAAGGATGTTAATATATATGAAAAGAACGGAATATTGCGGAAAGGTCAGCAAAGAGAGCATCGGAAAAAGTCAAACGGTAGCAGGTTGGGTTTTGAACAAGCGCGACATGGGCGGCGTTATCTTTGTCGACCTGCGCGACAGAGAGGGCGTTTTACAGATTGTTTTTAACGCCGAAAACCTTTCGGCACAGGATTTCGAAACGGTCGAAAGTTTGCGCAACCAATCGGTTATCTATGTTTGTGGCGATGTTCGTCTTCGCGATGCCGAAACATTTAACCCGAAGATATCTACGGGCGAGATCGAACTTTTAGCGAAAGAGGTTGAACTTGTGTCACAAGCCGAAACGCTTCCGTTTTCGGTTGACGACGACGCAACGACAAGGGAGGACCTTCGCATTAAATATCGTTTCCTCGATATCCGTCGTTCGTCTATGATGAACAACCTTAAAATTAGACATGCCATTCAAAGAACTATCGAAGAATATCTCGATAAACAAGGATTCATATCGGTTGAAACCCCTATATTAACCAAATCGACCCCCGAGGGCGCGCGCGACTATCTCGTTCCAAGCCGCGTACACAAAGGCTCGTTCTACGCGCTTCCACAGTCGCCCCAAATCTTCAAACAACTGCTTATGGTAGGCGGTGTCGATCGTTATTTCCAAGTTGCGCGCTGTTTCCGCGACGAGGATCTTCGCGCCGACAGGCAACCCGAGTTTACCCAAGTCGACCTTGAGATGGCGTTTGTCGACCAACAAGACGTTCTCGACCTTCTCGAAGGCCTTTTCAAACATGTATACAAAGAGATTAAAGGGGAAGTGCTCCCCGATTTTAAACGTCTCACATGGACCCAGTGTATGGACGTTTACGGAAGCGACAAACCCGACCTTCGTTTTGACATGCCAATAGTGGACATAACCGACATAGCAAAAGGTTGCGACTTTACGGTGTTCAAAAAAGTTGCGCAAAGCGGCGGAGTCGTTCGTGCAATAAACGTCACCGGCGGAAACTCGGCGTTTACGCGTACCGTAATCGAAAACTTAACCGAAAAAGCCGAAAGTTACGGCGCAAAAGGAATGGCGTGGATAGCGCTTAGAGAGGACGGCGAGGTTTATTCTCTGCTTTCAAAGTTTTTCTCCAAAAAAGATATCGACGATATCATAAAAGCTGTCGAGGCAAAACCGGGGGATTTCATAATCTTTTCTGCCGATAAGCTCGACACCGTTAGAAAGGTTCTTGGAAACCTTCGCCTTGACGTTGCGGAATTTTTAGGACTTCGCGACAAAAAAAAGTTTGAATTTTTAATAGTAACCGATTTCCCACAGTTTGAATATGACGAGCAACAAAAACGATATATAGCAACCCACCACCCGTTCACGATGCCGTATCCCGAAGATGTCGAGTATCTTTTGACCGACAAGGGAAGAATTAGAGCGCAAGCGTACGACATAGTTCTTAACGGCGTTGAACTTGGAAGCGGAAGCGTAAGGATCCACCGTCCCGATGTTCAAAACAAGATGTTCGAGGCTCTCGGTTTCAGTCAAGACGAGATAGACAACCGTTTCGGGTTCATGATAAACGCTTTCAGATACGGAACGCCGCCCCACGCAGGTTTTGCGTTTGGGCTCGACCGTCTTGTAATGCTTATGGTTGGCGCGTCGTCGCTCCGCGAGATTATCGCGTTCCCAAAAACAAAAGACGCTTCCTGTCTTATGACGGGCGCTCCCGACTTTGTCGATAAAAAACAACTTGAAGAGCTCGCTCTTGGGGAATTTTCCGAACAAGACGAGGTTTCCAAAACGTCCAATGATAAATCCGCAAAATCGGTTGAGATCGATGTCGATAAAATTGCGACGCTTTCGCGGCTTAATTTTTCCGATACCGAAAAACAAGCGATCAAAAAAGATCTTTCGGCGGTTATTGAATTTGCGGATATGTTAAACGAAGTTGACACAACAGATATTGAACCGACAGCACACGTCGTTCCGCTTCAAAACGCTTTTCGCGCGGACGAAGTCGACATGTCGTTTGACCGCGACAGCCTTTTAGCCAACGCCAAAACCAAAAAAGACGGCTATATAACTGTGCCACAGGTTGTGGAATAGGAAAGGAGCAAAGAGAATGACATCGGAAAAACTAACGATTAAACAACTTTCGCAAAGCCTCAAGCAAAAAGAACTCTCGGCGCGCGAGGTTGCGGAAAGTTATCTAAAAAGTATAGACAAAAACGAACCTAAAATAGGGGCGTATCTTGAAATAACAAAAAAAATGGCGCTTGAAACGGCCGATATTGTCGACAAAAAGATTAAGGACGGCGAAACGCTTTCCCCTCTTTCGGGAATACCGTATTCGCTTAAAGACAACATCTGTACCAAGGACATTAAAACCACCTGTGCTTCAAAGCTATTAAGTGACTTTGTTCCGCCATACGACGCGTTTGTTACAAAAAAGCTTAAAAAACAAGACGCTGTGCTTCTCGGCAAACTTAACATGGACGAGTTTGGCATGGGTTCTTCGTGTGAAAATTCGGCGTTTAAACCGACCAAAAACCCCATCAACACGGAATATGTCCCGGGCGGAAGTTCGGGCGGCGGCGCTGCGGCGGTTGCTGCCGACATGGCGGCGTTTTCGCTCGGTTCGGACACGGGCGGGTCTATCCGTCAACCGTCGGCGTTTTGCGGAATTGTTGGGCTTAAGCCTACTTACGGAACGGTGTCGCGTAACGGACTTGTCGCGTTTGCGTCGTCGTTCGACCAGATAGGACCTATGACAAAAACGGTTGAGGACAACGCTTTGGTGTTTTCCGCGATAGTCGGCAAAGACAGCGGCGAAGCTACCTCGATAGCCCACCCCGACAGCGATTTTTGCGCCGACATTAAACGTGGCGCAAACGGCATGAGAATAGCGTTTGCAAAGGAATACTTCGCAGAAGGCATCTCGCCCGACGTTAAAATCGCGGTTCAAAACGCCCTTAAGACATACGAAAAACTAGGTGCTACTATCGAGGAAGTTTCGCTTCCGTCGATGAAATATTCGCTTGCGGCATATTATATCATGTCGTCCGCAGAAGCTAGCTCAAACCTCTCTCGGTTTGACGGCATACGATACGGAACTAGATCAAAAGATTTCGACAACATCGAACAACTCTACCTTAAGTCGCGCAGCGAAGGTTTCGGCGACGAGGTTAAACGTCGCATCATGTTGGGATCGTTCGCGCTAAGTTCCGGATATTATGACGCATACTATAAAAAAGCGTTACAGATACGAACGATAATAATAAACGAATTTAACGATATCTTTAAAAACTTCGACGCTGTTTTGTCCCCTGTCGCGCCAACCGCCGCCTACAAGCTTGACAGCAAAACAACCGACCCGCTCGAGATGTATCTTGGCGACGTTTACACCGTTCCGGTCAACATAGCGGGACTTCCGGCGCTAGCGCTTCCCTGTTCACAAAACGACATAGGGCTTCCGATTGGCTTCCAATTAATCGGAAAAGCGT
The DNA here is from genome assembly GCA_964369645.1 of uncultured Oscillospiraceae bacterium. Classification (GTDB taxonomy): domain Bacteria; phylum Bacillota; class Clostridia; order Oscillospirales; family Ruminococcaceae; genus CAYJAY01. The sequence continues at coordinate 4,057 of CAYJFO010000087.1, forward strand.
TTTCCGAAAAAACACTATATCGTTTGGGTTATTCGTTTGAAAGCGAAGTCGGAAACTTTCATTTAAAAAGACAAGAAATATAGAAAGGGGGAACAAAAATTATGATGATTAAAGATTATGAAATGGTAATAGGCCTCGAGGTCCACTGTGAACTGTCGACTAAAACAAAGATTTTTTGTAGTTGTCCAACAGATTTCGGCGCAAGCCCCAACACACAATGTTGCCCCGTTTGCATGGGTATGCCGGGAACTCTTCCCGTTTTAAACGAAAAGGTTGTGGAATACGCTATTAAAGCAGGCGTTGCAACAAACTGTCAGATTGCTGAATTTTCTAAACAGGACAGAAAAAACTATTTCTATCCCGACCTTCCAAAAGCATATCAAATCTCCCAGTTTGATCTTCCGCTTTGTGAAAAAGGTTTTGTAGAAATCGAAAGCGAAAACGGCACAAAAAAAATAGGCATAACGAGAATTCACATAGAAGAAGACGCCGGAAAACTTGTCCACAGCGACGGCGAAACGATGATCGACTGTAACCGTTGCGGAGTTCCGCTTATCGAGATAGTTTCGGAACCCGACATACGTTCCGCCGAAGAAGCAGTAGCATATTTCAAAAAACTTCGCGCCATTATCCTTTATACCGGAATTTCCGATTGCAAAATGCAAGAAGGTTCGCTTCGTTGCGACGTCAACCTTTCGGTTAGAAAAAAAGGAACGCAAAAGTTTGGAACACGAACCGAGATGAAAAATTTAAACTCGTTTTCGTTTATCCAAAAAGCAATTGAGTTTGAATATAAACGCCAAGTCGAGGCTATCGAAAAGGGCGAAGTCATTGTTCAAGAAACAAGACGCTACGACGAACAAAGCGGAAAAACGTTTTCAATGCGAACAAAGGAAGACGCGGACGATTACAGATATTTCCCCGACCCCGACCTTGTTCCGATAGTAACAAGTTCCGAAAAACTTCAAACTATTAAAGACCTAGTTCCCGAACTTCCTGACAAAAGAAAAGCGTTGTACACCGAAAAATATTCTCTTACGGCATACGACGCGGAGCTTATAACAAACGAAAAAGCCGTTGCGGATTTCTTTGAAAAGGTTGCGCAAAAAACCAAGTATCCGAAACTTTCGGCTAACATAATAATCTCCGATCTTTTGAAACTTTGCGATCTCGAAAACGGCGTTATTCCGTTTTCGGCCGAAAACATCGCGGATATCGCCGAGATGTGGGGGGACGGCGACATAAACAGCAGCGTTGCGAAAAAGGTTTTAAAAGCTATGCTTGAAAACGAGATTGAGCCGAGGACCTATGTAGAGCAAAACGACCTTAAACAGATAAACGACAAAGCGATTTTGTTGCCGCTTGTACAAGAGGTTGTTAAACTTGAAACTAAATCAGTAAACGATTACAACGCGGGAAAGACCGCCGCAATGAAATCGCTTATTGGAAAGATAATGTCAAAAACCAAAGGTCGCGGCAACCCGGTTTTAGTTGAAGAAATTTTGCTCGACGAGATTTCAAAGCTCGCATAACTACACTGTCGTTTCACTCAACAAACATCTTTAAATTTTATTTTGTATAGGGCTCTCATTGCTTTTTGTTGTGCGAGCCCTACAGACATATTTTTGTATTTACAAACAAGTTTACGTCGTGCCTAACCCTTGAAATAATGCAAAAAAAATAGTACAATATCTTTACATCCTAAAAACTGTTGAGATACACTAAATTTTGGAAATGTTTTTCAACTTAAATTTATAAATTAAACCTAGAAAGGGTATAATAATAACATGAAAAGATTTTTGCTTGCAACCTTATTAGTCGTTATTTTGTTGGTTGGTTGCGCCGAAGAGGTTCCGCCGGTTCCAGATTTCAGGAATGCATTTTGGGGCATGTCTAAAGTACAAGTTGAGGACCTTGAAGAAGGCGAATATCTTTATGCCGATGAAAGCGTTATGTACTATCTTGGAACACAAAACGAACAGGACGCCGAGATATCTTATTTCTTTTCGGAACAAGACGAACTTTACGAGGCCCAATGTCGTTATGTCATAGGCGAGAGAACGCTTAACGACCTTATCGAAAGCTACGAAGAATTTCGGCTTTATCTTTCGGACAACTACTATGGCGAACCGCTTGAAGAGGAATATCGCGTTGATATTAAAACCGGAACAGAATACGACACCGACACCGACAACAACAAGATCTATTATCAAGTTATGAAATACTACACTGAATGGGAAACCGAGACAAGCCTTGTCAGTTTAAACCTTGATTATCTGAACGAGCGCGTAAACTACGTTCTAACGGTAACCGCGAAACCCCAACCTGTGGAAGAGTAGATATTAAAAACTTTAATCGTTAAACGTGGCTGCCACTTAACAAAAGTTTTAGACAAACATAAAATTAAAGGACAGGCGTTTAAAAAGCCTGTCCTTTTTGGATTATATACATAGTTATTTATTTTCGAGAATTGGCTCAATTTCTTCGAGCTCGACTATTTCAAGACCCAAATATGGCTCGGTCGGAACTTTTTCGCCGTCTATTCTAATTTCAAAATGAAGCGCGTTGCCCGTCGTGTTGCCCGTTGTGCCAACGTATCCGATAAGTTGGCCTTTTTCGACGATGTCGCCGACCGCCACCACGTTTTCAAGATTGTGTGCGTAAAGCGTTTCAACCCCGTTCCCGTGGTCTATCATAATATAGTTGCCATATCCTTCCTCGCTCCAACCCGACACGGTAACCTCGCCTTGTTCGGCGGCATAGATCTCTGTTTCCGATTGTGCTGCAATATCTATTGCGCTGTGAACGCCCGGTATCCAACCGCGACTTATGAATTGATACGCTCCGGTAGGCCAGGTGGGTTCAAAGTTTTTTTGCGCGGTTTCGGGTTCGGCCTCGTCAACAACCGGCACGGTTTCAGTGGGAGTTGAAACTTCGGGAACTTCGCTCACCGCCGGCTCTTCGCCACACGCAACTAGCGCAAAAGATAAAATCACCATAAACGTTAGAATAACAATTTTTTTCATTTTAAAAATCCTTTCAACCAAAAATATACAAAAATTAATAAAAATAGCAAAATAATACAAAGAAAAAAGTGTATTGAAAGTATTTTATTACAAAACGGTTACAAAGTCAATCAAAAAAAGTTCATGATTTGTTAACAAATCAGCCGGTGCTTTGTGTAAAGTTTCGGTTGACACAAAGTGTTGCCACCAGCGATTGTGGCTTTTTCAAATGAAAAATTCGGCAAGAGCAGAGCCCTTGCCCTACGACTACAATTTCAAAAAACGTGCGTAGTACTTTGTGTCATCCAAAAGTTTACACGCGTACTTTTTCATTTGCCCTCTCAGTCAATCCGAGATTGACAGTCTCTCCATTATGGCGATACTCGCCATTTTAGGGAGAGCTCAGGGCGTCAAAAAAGGTGCATCCTCAAAAATGTTGCACAAAACCGCAATAGAGTTTGTAGGGGATGGCGTCCTCGA
>CAYJFO010000088.1:0-7516 GCA_964369645.1 uncultured Oscillospiraceae bacterium
CAGCTTCAACTTTTGGAAGCATAGAACCTTTTGCAAACTGATCTTGTTTTATATACTCTTCTGCTTGATTTACAGAAAGCGAGGACAACCATTCGACATCGGGTTTTCCAAAGTTAATTGCAACCTTTTCGACCGCTGTTAAGATTATAAGGTAATCTGCGTCCAGATCTTTTGCTAACACACACGATGCTAGATCTTTGTCAATAACCGCCGCTGCGCCTTTAAGATGGTGTTCTCCCGTTTTGAAAACTGGAATGCCGCCACCGCCACAAGCTATGACAACATGGTTGCTGTTTACAAGCGCTTTGATAGTAGAAAGCTCGATAATCTCTTTCGGTTTTGGCGAGGCGACAACCTGTCTGTAACCTCTTCCCGAATCCTCTACGACATCGATTCCTTTTTCGTTGGAAAGCTTTTGGGCTTCTTCTTTTGTCATAAACGCGCCGATAGGTTTTGTGGGGCTTTTAAACGCTTGGTCATCTTTGTCTACAACGACCTGAGTCAAAACTGTCGCAACCCCCATATCAATTTTACGGTCAAGAAGTACTTCGCGTAAAGCATTTTGAAGGTCGTAGCCTATGTATCCTTGGCTCATCGCAACGCACATCGAAAGCGGCATTATGTCTGACTTTGGTTCTTGCTTTGCATAACTTGCAAAAGCGTTACCTATCATTCCAACTTGCGGCCCGTTTCCATGGGCTATGACAACTTGATGCCCGTCTTCAATAAGGTCGGCTATAGCATTCGCGGTTAGCTTAACCGCTTCCATTTGTTCCGAAAGACAACTTCCTAAAGCGTTTCCGCCAAGGGCTATAACTACACGTTTGCTCATTTTTCTACCCCTAAAATATTTTTTATTAAAAGAGATATCGCTATCCCTTTAATTCAATACTAACATAGCAATTAGGTGATGTCAACAAACTTTTTGCAAACCAAACAAAAAATTTGTTGACACTGCATTTTCTGTCGCTTATACTTATAAAAGTACACGCAAGTTATTTGTGTTTTAATGTAAGAGAGGCTTAAAATATGGAATCAAACCTCAATGTTTTAACGAGATATGGAATGGACGAACGTTTTTTGATTGAAGCGGAATGTTTTCCAGATTTAATTCCGGCAAGGGTTACAGCTCAACATAAAGGACTATACAAAATAATAACAAATGTGGGGGAGTTTTCCGCCGAGATTTCCGGAAAGTTCAGACATTCGGCAGATAAGCTTATAGATTTTCCGACAGTTGGGGATTTTGTCATGGTGTCGTGCCACGATGATAACGGAAAAGCTTTGATACACAACGTGTTGACACGAAAGAGCATTTTTCTTAGATCGGCCGTTGGGGTTAGCGGCCAAGACCAAGCTGTAGCCTCCAATATCGATACCGTTTTTATATGTATGTCGCTCAACAACAATTTTAATCTAAGTCGTTTGGAACGATATCTTTCGGTTGCATGGGATAGCGGAGCGACACCGGTTATTATCTTAACTAAGTCAGATCTTGCGGAAGATATCGACAAAGCCATAAGTGATGTTCAAAAATGTTCGGCTTTTTCCGACATAATAACCGTTTCGATGTTTGACAGTGATATAATAGACAAGTTATCTTGTTATTTGACGACGGGAAAAACGGCGGCTTTCATAGGTTCGTCTGGTGTTGGGAAATCTACGATAATTAACAAAATTTTGGGTAGGGAAGTGGCGTCTACTTCAGACGTTGGAAAAGAGGACAAAGGACGACACACAACAACAAGCAGGGAGATGTTTATTACCGAACTTGGCGGGGTTGTTATAGATACCCCCGGAATGCGTGAACTTGGGGCAAAAGGGACTGATGTTTCAAATGTGTTTGACGATATCCAAGATCTTGAGACGATCTGTAAATTTAGCGATTGTACCCATACGGGCGAGCCGGGTTGCGCGATAAGGCAAGCTATCCAAAGCGGACAACTCGACGAAAGGCGGTTTAATAACTATTTAAAACTAAAACATGAAGCCGGCTATGAGGGTTTAAGCTCTAAAGAGATAGAAGCGAAAAAGTTTGAACGTTTTGGTGGGGTTAAAAATCTCCGCAAGATTGGCGATCAAAAGCGAAAAGATAAATACGGCCACTAGATGCATATTTGGTGTTGTTGGTAAAGATGGAGTTAATGCAGATATTGATAGTCTGACAAAACAAACAAAGGGAAGGGTTTATGGAAAAAGAAAGATTGGTATTTTTGAAAAATCTGGCGCACGGAATAGCACAACAGTTTGGTGAAAATTGTGAAGTTGTTGTTCATGAATTGGACAACAACGACGTTGAACATACCGTTGTACACATAGAAAATGGACATGTCTCGGGGAGAAAACTTGGGGACGGCGCGTCTCAAGCCGTGCTTAGAGCACAAGGTTCAGCAAAAGAACAACTCGAGGACAGGTTTAACTATCTAACAAGGACGGGCGACGGAAGGGTTTTGCGTTCTTCAACAATCTATATAAGAAACGAGAGCAACAAGCCGGTCGGTGTTTTTTCGATAAACTACGATACAACTGATATTTCGGTTGCAGAAAAGATAATCAAATCTCTTAACTCTTCAAACATTGAGTCGCAAAACCCCGAGAGAATTGTGCAAAACGTTGAGGATCTTTTGGAAGAGTTAATCGAGTCATCGGTTAAACTTGTCGGCAAGCCTGTTGCGGTTATGACTAAAGAAGATAAGATTAAAGCAATTCAGTTTTTAAATGGAGCCGGGGCGTTTTTAATAACTAAATCTTCTGGGAAAGTAAGCAGTTATTTTGGCATATCAAGATACACTCTGTACAGCTATCTTGGGCAAACCCCAGAATAATTCAAAAAAACAACCGAGATAAGTTTTAAATCTCGGTTGTTTTTGATTTTGTCAGTTATTATTTTGTATATTTTTGTTCAAACTCTTCAACAGGAACAGGTCGGCAAAAATAATAACCTTGACCTTTTTTACATTTCATGTCTTTTAGGATGTTAAACTGTCCAACCGTTTCGATGCCCTCTGCAATCGAATCAAGATTGTCTAGTTGTCCGCAAACATCGATAGCAAGTTTTGTTATAGTTCTCGATTTTACGTTGTTTTCGAGATCGATGATTAAACTGCGATCGATTTTAAGTTCATCAAAACTTGAATTTGTAAGTATAGCGAGGTTAGATTGTCCCGAACCAAAATCGTCAAGCGAGATAGAAAAGCCTTTTTTTGAAAAATCTTTCATGAGTTTTGACAAAAGATTTTGGTTAATGTATCCTATGGCTTCGGTTATCTCAACAATAAGTCTGCTGGGTGAAACGGAATATTTTTCGCATATTTCGGAGAGTTTTTCAATAGTTCCTTTTTCCGCTATCGTTATTCTTGAAAAGTTAACAGCGACGTTAACTGACGTAAACAGTCCTTTTTTGTTCCATTCACTAAGAACTTTACAAACTTCTTCAAAAACAAAAAGATCTATCTTTGAAATTATCCCCTCCTTTTCGTAAAAAGGAATAAATGAAAATGGCGGTTGTATCTGTCCGGAAGAATCAAGACGCCTGATTAAAGCTTCGGCGCTCGCTAGTTGGCCAGTTTGAAGATCTATTTGTGGTTGGAGATATACAACAAAGCGACGCTCCAAGATCTCGCGCTCAAGGTTTTGGGATAACATCGAGGAATATTTGCTGTTTTTTTGTTCCATTCCATACTGTTGTTGTTTTTCCATATATTTAAGGCTGTCGGCAAGTTCTACTTGTTTTGAAGCGTTTGAGCCTTGTTTTGTCCAAGAAAAACCTAACGAAATTTTTAACAATTCATGTTCAGAAACTTTTTTCTTAAGTAGTGATATCTTGTCTTCAAAATCTTTTTCATCGATATTCTCACACAAAACAACAAATTCATCGCCGCCAACGCGATATGCATGGTCTTTAAAAATTTCGTTTAATATTTTAGAAAGATCAACAATAACGTCGTCTCCGGCCTTGTGACCTTTTGTGTCGTTAATCTCTTTCATGCCGCTTATGTCGGCATATGCAACGCCTAACGTGGATGGTTCGGACAGGTTGTACTCTGAAAGCTTTAAACGATAGCTGTGGCGGTTTTTAAGCCCAGTTAAAAGATCGGTGAAGCTTAGTTCATGTAGCATGTTAAAAAGACGATTTTTTTCGAGATAGTCCGAAATAGATTTAGAAACTAGATGTAAAAGAGCAGTGTTTTTGCTGTTTGAACTTGGATCATCTACACCTAAAAATCCCGTTACTTCGTTACTAGAGTCGTAAAGCGGTGAACAAACTAACGATGATATATTCTGTCTGCTTAAAATTTCATATTCATGTGAACCTTTTTCAAGGGTATCTTGAACCGAATCGATGGAAAACTCGCCCTTATCTTTGAACATTTCGAACCAAAGAGAAGCGTTTTCAATTGGGATATTAATAAGTGTGTCTTTTTGAGGCGTTACTCCATCAATACATTCCTCGAATGTGTTGTCTATAAATTTACCGCATTTTGAAATTTCAAAGATATATGCGCGAGTAGCGTCAAAATATTTTAGCAAAATCTTCAAAAGATTGCTCATGTCAACTTGTAGTTCATCGTTTGAGTGCAGAGCCTCGACACATTCGTTAAGAGTTTTTTGTTCCTCGTATTTAAGCTTGATGTCTTGTTCTAGAAGTTGTTTTGTTGTAATATCGGTTGCAACTTCAAGTCGCACATCGTTATCGTCGATGTTAATTAGTTTATCTTTTATACTGTAGTATCTTTGTAGAAGAGGGTTGTAGTATTCCCATTCATAATAACTGTCGCGATTTAAAAGGTGGTTTGTGCAAAATTCGCAAGGTTCTTTTTTTCCTTGTAAAATTTCATAACATTTTTTGCCTTTCCAATCCTGCTCGTTAACAATTCCCAAGCCGTCAAGTAACGTTTTATTTAAATAGTATAAACCATAGTCGTCTATGTCTGAAATATATATAAGGTCGTTGCCTTCGTCAGTTATCAGAGCGGAAATATCTTTATAGTTCAAAATTTAATCCTCCTGGTATTGTGTTGAAATTTGATTGTGTAAATTAAAAAAACTATGATACAACTCTCTTGGATTTATAATCTTTATGTACGCTTTCGTCATACACGGCATATGTGTTTTTTCCATGGTCTTTTGAATAGTACATCGCGATATCGGCCATGTTAAACAATTTTTTGTAATCTAAATCAGACCCTTTTGCTACCGTTAAACCGACGCTACACGAAATCTCGATATCTAAACCGGTATTGTTGTTATAAATGTTTTGTATACAACAACAAATTTTTTCTGCCTTTTGTTCTCCTTCTTTGATGTCGGATATATCTTTCATAAACACGATAAATTCGTCGCCACCGGCACGCCCTAAAATATCGCTGTCTCTAAACAGCAATTTTAATTTATTAAAAACATCACAAAGAACCGTGTCTCCGTATGCATGTCCAAAATTATCGTTAATGAGTTTAAAGTTATCAAGGTCGATCATGAAGAATATCCCTACGCCCAAATTATTTAAATGTGTCGTAATAAGATTTTGGGTCGCAAGTTTGTTATATGCCCCCGTTAAAAGGTCTCTTTCCGATTTATACATTAAGTCGAGTTCTAACTCTTTTTTCTCGTGTATATCAGAAATCGTATTAATAGCTATTATGTCGCCGGTTGCTTTATCTTGACTAATCGATATGACACAATTATACCATCTTGTGTCGTTGTTTTCGGTATACGATAGATATTCATATGAAACTTTATCGATGCCTTTGTTAAAGTTTTCGACAAAGTTTTTTGGATCTTCCGTTGTAATAACCAAATCTCGATAATCTTCGTGAACCATAGGGAGAATTCTTTCAAGATGTTGTGTGTAGCTGATTTCCCTGTAGTCTGCTACAACGTTGCCGTGTAGGATTTGTTTAGTCAAACGATTCTTTGTACAGTTTATCTCGTTGATAACCTGTACACGCTTAGCTAACGTGTCTTGGTAAAATGATGCGCGTTCAAGCTGTTTTTCGTAGTTTGATTGGCTTTCTCGCATTATTTCAAAACCCAAAATAATATAGGTACATGAATAAATAATGGAAAACCAAACAAGTACAATAATTATTTGAACCAGTTCAATAAATTGAAAGTCTATCGGAGTTGCAACATACATGAATACGTTAGTTAACAGACCTATCATAGACATAACAAGAATAAATAACAACAACCTTAGAGCAAAGAAATCTTTGTTTAGAATTTTTAAGTTATTTTTCGGTAGAAAAACAATAGTCGATAAAATATAAAGTGAATTAACTATATATGAAACTATAATAATAAATGCAAAGAAAGTTTCGTTGTCATAAATTTCGTGTAAAGTTACGCCTGTAACAATTGATACAATAGAATAAGTTATTATCTGGAAACTTATTAAGTGTACCATCAGAGAAAAAATGTTGACCAATAAGTTAATCGGTTTAACTTTAAAACAAAACCATAGTTCCAAAAGGTAAACCACTACAGATGAAAGATACCCTACGATAATAAAATCATCCGAGAAAAGAATAATTCCAATTATGATAACGATGTTTATTACACATAGCGGCAGTATGAAGATCTTTTTGTTTGGGCGAACTTTGAAGATCTTACTACACTGTTTAAAGTATAAAAAGTTATGAACAAAAAGCGTAAATGCCAAAATTAGCCAAGTGATATCAAAGTTCATTAAAGAAACCTCATTGTTTGTATTTTCGTGTTTTTACAAGTAGTTGAACAACTCAGATAACTACGTGAAGATTGAGTTTAATTTTTATATTTATTAAAATTATATCATAAAAAAAGTAAAAATACAAAGAAATACAATATAGAATATCTGTTTTAATATTAATAAATATTTAATTTTTCTTTTAATTTAAAAATGTTTGTAGTATAATTATTTAAAGCACAATTTAATGATTAAAAGTTAAAAAAACATAAATTGTTTTTTTAGTGCAAGTGATATAACAATAGGTTGATTTGCTTGGGTTTTTCTTAATATGAAAGCGTTAAGAATATTGTGTTGTGAAAAGAAAAGGAGCATGGTTATATATGAAAATAATGGAGTCTTCTGAAAACTATCTTGAAACTATATTGATCTTGAAAAACAGAAAAGGTGTCGTTCGTTCTATCGACATAGCAAATGAACTTAATTTTTCAAAAGCAAGCGTTAGCGTTGCTATGAAAAATTTAAGGGAAAACAATTATATAGTTATGGGAGAAGACAACACAATAGCGCTTACTCAAAAGGGGATGGAGATTGCGGACAAGATGTACGAGAGACATATAGTCCTTAAAAAATTACTCGTTTCTTTTGGAGTTTCCGAAGAAACAGCGACCGAGGATGCCTGCAAGATAGAGCACATCATATCGGCTGAAACGTTCGATGGAATTAAAAAATTCACTGAAAGACAATAAAAAGCTTAAAAAAGGTGGCAAAGGTAACATATTTTGATGATAAATTTGTTGACAAGAGAAAATATATGTGTTAACATAGGTTAGTATTAATTAACTAACTCGC
>CAYJFO010000089.1:0-7481 GCA_964369645.1 uncultured Oscillospiraceae bacterium
CTCCCGGAGTTTATTTTTCCGAAACAAGAGATAAATCGGGCACAAAGCTTTTCACTGCTCAAGTTATACCAAACCGAGGAGCTTGGCTTGAATACGAAACAGACAGCAACGACGTGTTTTATGTACGTATCGACAAAAACCGAAAAATCCCGTTGACCGTTTTCCTTCGTGCGATCGGTCTTGGAACAAACCAAGAGATTCTCGAGTATTTTGGCGAGGACGATAGAATTCTTGCAACGCTTGAAAAGGATACAACGACAACCGAAGAAGAGGGTTTGCTTGAAACATACAGGAAACTTCGTCCGGGCGAGCCTCCAACGTATGACAGCGCAAGAACACACCTGAACAATCTGTTCTTTGACGCAAGAAGATATGATCTTTCTCGTTTCGGACGTTACAACTACAACAAAAAACTTTGCTTGATGCCAAGAATTATGAACTGTGTTGCGGCGCGTGACGTAATCGCTCCGTTAACTGGCGAAATCTTGGTTTCTGCCGGCGAAACAATAACAAGAGAAACAGGAAACGAGATTGTTAAAAACGGCGTTCACCTCGTTCACCTTACTGTAGATGGACCCGAAGGCGAACCGAAAGAAATCAAAGCATATTCCAACAACATGGTTAACATTTCAGACTTTGTAGATCTTGGATATGGCGACGACAAAGAGTCAGAGAAAAAAGCTTTTGAGGATCTTGGAATAAACGAAAAGGTTTACTTCCCAGTACTTAAAGAGATTCTTGAAGCCGCTGACGATGATATAAAAGAACTTAAAGCGTTAATCGTTAAAAGAGCGGACGAGCTTTTACCTAAACATGTTTTGATAGACGATATTTTGTCTTCTGTTAACTATCTTAACGGAATTGCCTGCGGAGTTGGAACGGTTGACGATATCGACCATCTTGGCAACAGACGTATTCGTTCGGTTGGCGAACTTCTTCAAAACCAGTTTAGAATAGGTTTTTCTAGAATGGAACGTGTTATACGTGAAAGAATGACGCTCCAAGCAGGTGAGATGGAAAACATCACGCCCCAAGTTCTCATAAATATTCGTCCTGTGGTTGCAGCTATTAAAGAATTTTTTGGAAGTTCTCCGCTTTCACAGTTCATGGATCAAACAAACCCGTTAGCAGAACTTACGCACAAACGTCGTCTTTCGGCGCTAGGTCCTGGCGGTCTTTCGAGGGACAGGGCGGGGTTCGAGGTTCGTGACGTTCACTATAGCCACTATGGCCGCATGTGCCCTATCGAAACCCCTGAAGGCCCGAACATCGGACTTATCTCATATCTTGCGACGTTTGCAAGGATAAACGAATATGGATTTATCGAAGCTCCCTACCGTAAGGTTGACAAGGAAACCGGAGTAGTAGGCAGCGAAGTCGTGTACATGACCGCCGATGTTGAGGACGAATATGTCGTAGCGCAAGCAAACGAACCGCTCGACGAAAAAGGTTGTTTTGAAAGAAAACGTGTTAACGCACGTAGACGTGACGAGATTATAGAAACTTCGCGCGAAAAAGCCGATTTCATGGACGTATCGCCAAAAATGGTTGTGTCGGTTGCGACCGCCATGATACCATTCCTTGAAAACGACGATGCAAACCGCGCGCTCATGGGATCCAACATGCAACGACAAGCCGTGCCGCTTCTCATTCCGCAAGCTCCGATAGTTGGAACAGGAATGGAACACAAAGCCGCAATGGATTCGGGCGTTGTTGTAATAGCCAAAAAAGACGGCATAGTAAAGAGTGTAAGCGCAAGCAAAGTTGTTGTAACCGATACAAACGGCGAAGACACAAGCTATAAAGTTATTAAATTCTTGCGTTCTAACCAAGGAACCTGTTTTAACCAGCGTGTTGCGGTTAAAGTTGGCGAAAGGATTAAAGCGGGTGACCTTATAGCAGACGGCCCTGCGACAGACCAAGGCGAAATATCGCTAGGTAAAAACGTTCTCATTGGATTTATGACGTGGGAAGGTTACAACTACGAAGACGCCGTTTTGATAAACGAAAAGATAGTTCGCGACGACGTGTTTACCTCGATGCACATCGAGGAATATGAAATCGAAGCTCGTGACACAAAACTCGGACCCGAAGACATTACAAGAGAGATTCCAAACGTTGGCGAAGATGTCCTTAAAGACCTTGACGAACGCGGAATTATCCGTGTTGGCGCAGAGGTTAGATCGGAAGATATCCTTGTCGGTAAAGTCACCCCGAAAGGTGAGACCGAGTTTACGTCGGAGGAACGCCTCCTTCGCGCAATCTTCGGCGAAAAAGCACGAGAAGTTCGCGATACTTCGCTTCGTGTTCCACACGGTGAATACGGAATTGTCGTAGACGTTAAAGTTTTTACCCCCGAAAACTGTGACGAACTTAACCCCGGCGTTAACATGGTGGTTCGTTGTTACATCGCACAAAAAAGAAAGATTTCAATCGGAGATAAAATGGCGGGACGCCACGGAAACAAAGGTGTTGTTTCAAGAATTCTTCCACAAGAAGACATGCCGTTCTTGCCGGATGGAACTCCGCTCGACATCGTTTTGAACCCACTTGGTGTTCCTTCTCGAATGAACATCGGACAGGTTCTTGAAGTCCATCTAGGGCTTGCCGCTAGCAACCTCGGATGGAAGATAGCAACCCCCGTTTTTGACGGCGCAAACGAACAGGATATACGTGATTGTTTGTCCAAAGCCGGTCTTGACAGCGACGGAAAAACATGGCTGTACGACGGACGAACGGGAGAGCGTTTCGACAACAGGGTTACGGTTGGATATATGTACTTCCTTAAACTCCACCACCTTGTAGACGACAAGATCCACGCACGTTCAACTGGCCCGTATTCGCTAGTTACCCAACAACCTCTCGGAGGTAAAGCCCAGTTCGGCGGACAGCGTTTCGGCGAGATGGAGGTTTGGGCACTCGAGGCATACGGCGCGGCTTATACGTTGCAAGAGATCTTGACAGTTAAATCTGACGATGTTGTGGGACGTGTTAAGACATACGAATCGATAGTTAAAGGTAAAAATATTCCGAAATCGGGAATTCCCGAATCGTTCAGGGTTTTGATTAAAGAACTTCAATCGCTGGCTCTTGATGTCATGGTTTTGGACAGCGAAGGCGAAGAAATTGATCTTAAACAAAACTTCGACGACGAAGAGATTGGGGTAGCTCCGATGAAGAGCGAGCTTGAGACGGTTGTGGTTGAAACGGAACTCGAAGAAGGCTATCAAACCGAAGAAATCGAGCCGGAAGACGACATTTTCGAACAAGAAGTTGACGAACAAGCTTTTGACGGAAATATAGAAGACGACGATGACGAGTTTATCGAAGATGAACCGTTTGAACTAGGCGAGGTTGACTTCATTAAAACCGAAAACGAGGATTTTTAAAATTAACGTTTAAATAAAAGTCCTACTAAAAAAACTATCCCTTTCAAATCTAAACATTGGAGGATTCGTATATAAATGGAACACAGCGTTTTTGAATCGATTAAAATAGGTTTAGCTTCCCCCGACAAGATAAGAGAATGGTCGTATGGAGAAGTAAAAAAACCCGAAACAATTAACTACCGCACACTTAAACCCGAACGCGACGGTCTTTTCTGTGAAAAGATTTTTGGGCCGACAAAAGATTGGGAGTGTCATTGCGGAAAATATAAAAAACTAAGATTTAGGGGCAAAATCTGCGAACGTTGCGGAGTTGAGGTTACTAAATCAAAAGTTCGCCGTGAAAGAATGGGGCACATTGAACTTGCCGCCCCAGTTTCACATATATGGTATTTTAAAGGAATACCTTCAAGAATAAGTCTTGTTCTCGACATAACGCCGAGAGACCTTGAAAGAGTTTTGTATTTCGCGTCGTACATCGTAACCGACCCCGGATTTACTCCGCTTGAAGAAAGACAACTTCTTAATGAGAGCGAATATCGCGATATGCGCGAACGCTACGAAGACGAATTTTCTGCTTCGATGGGAGCAGAGGCGATTAAAGAACTTCTTGAAAAGATCGACCTTGCAAAGCTTTCGGATGAACTTAAAGAACTTCTTGAAACGGCTTCGGGTCAAAAAAGGGTTCGTTACCTTAAAAGACTTGAAGTTATCGAGGCTTTTAAAATGTCGGGAAATCGTCCGGAATGGATGATACTTGACGTTGTCCCCGTAATTCCCCCCGACATTCGCCCAATGGTTCAACTTGATGGCGGAAGGTTTGCGACAAGTGACCTTAACGACCTTTACAGGCGTGTTATAAACAGAAACAATCGCCTTAAAAGATTGCTTGAACTCGGCGCGCCTGATATCATTGTGCGCAACGAAAAAAGAATGCTTCAAGAAGCGGTTGACGCGCTTATAGATAACGGCAGAAGGGGACGTCCGGTGACGGGTCCCAACAACCGTCCGCTTAAATCGCTTTCCGACATGCTTAAGGGTAAACAAGGACGTTTCCGTCAAAACCTTCTCGGAAAACGTGTTGACTATTCGGGACGTTCGGTTATCGTTGTAGGACCGGAACTTAAAATATACCAATGTGGCTTGCCAAAAGAGATGGCTCTTGAGTTGTTTAAACCGTTTGTTATGAAGCTTATTGTCGAGTACAAGGTTACAACCAACATTAAGAGTGCGCGTAAGATGGTTGAACGCATGCAACCCGAAGTTTGGGACGCACTTGAAGAGGTTATCAAAGACCATCCTGTTCTTTTGAACCGTGCGCCAACGCTCCACCGTCTCGGTATCCAAGCGTTTGAACCAGTCTTGGTTGAAGGTCGTGCTTTAAAACTACATCCTCTCGTTTGTACGGCATACAACGCCGACTTCGACGGAGACCAAATGGCGGTTCACGTTCCGCTTTCGGCAGAAGCTCAAGCGGAAGCGCGTTTCCTTATGCTTGCGGCAAACAACCTTTTAAAACCATCCGACGGTCGCCCCGTTGCGGTTCCGACACAGGATATGGTTCTTGGATCATACTATCTTACTATTAAAGAAGAATTCGCGCTTGACAGCGAACAAACAGCAAACATAGATATTGATTCTCTTAAAAGATATACATCTAAAGAAGACGTTGCTAAAGCACTTTATGCTGGCGATGTCGAATTTAAAGAGATGATTAAATACACCCCAAGCGACGTGGAAAAAGCAGAAAACAACATTTCGGACGACGAGATTATTACAACTGTTAACAGGGTTATGCCCAAAACGTTCTCAAACGAAGACGAGGCTATTTTGGCGTATCAAGACACTCGAATTACGCTTCACGAGAGAATTCGTGTAAGGGTAACAAAAGAGATTGGCGGCGAAATGTTAACCGGAATTATCGACACAACTGTCGGCAGAATGATCTTTAACCAACCTATTCCGCAGGATCTTGGATATTGTGACAGAACCAATCCGAAAACCCGCTTAAACTTTGAGATAGATTTCCTTGTTGGCAAAAAACAACTTGGAAAGATTGTAGACGAGTGTATTCGTGTTCATGGAACGGCGGTCACTGCAAAGGTTCTCGACCTAGTCAAATCACTCGGCTTCAAATATTCTACCAAAGGCGCTATAACCGTTTCGATTTCGGACGTTGTTATTCCGCCACAGAAAAAACAACTTATCGAAGAAGCCGAAGAAAAAATTGATCAAATAACCCTTAAATATCAAAGGGGTCTTATATCGGACAACGAAAGATACAACGGGATTATCAAAACTTGGAGCGATACGACCGACAAAGTCTCGACCGCTCTTAACAACAACCTTTCAAAGAGAAACCCAATCTTTATGATGGCGGACTCGGGCGCTCGCGGAAGCTCGGCACAGATTAAACAGCTCGCGGGTATGCGTGGACTCATAGCAAACACTTCGGGTAAAACGATCGAGATTCCAATTCGAGCCAACTATCGTGAAGGTCTTAACATTCTTGAATACTTTATCTCTTCAAGGGGTGCTCGTAAAGGTCTTGCGGATACAGCGCTTAGAACCGCCGACTCGGGATACCTCACACGTCGTCTTGTAGACGTTTCACAGGATGTTATTATCCGTGAATTCGATTGCGGAACGAAAGAAGGAATCCTTGTTGCCGACATTAAAAATGGCAACGAAGTTATCGAAAGTTTTGAAGAACGTCTTATCGGCAGATATACAGTAGACGACATAAAACACCCCGAAACAGGGGAGGTTGTTGCGTCAACCGAAGTTATGATAACGGCGGATATTGCAAAAAAAGTTGTAGCGGCCGGCGTAACTAATGCGCTTCTTCGCTCAACGCTTAACTGCTCTAGCAAGTTTGGCGCGTGTGCAAAATGCTACGGCGCAAACCTTGCAAACGGAAAGCCGGTAGGGCTTGGCGAAGCGGTTGGAATCATCGCGGCTCAATCTATCGGAGAGCCGGGAACCCAGCTAACCATGAGAACGTTCCACACCGGAGGTATAGCATCGACCGAGGATATCACGCAAGGTCTTCCACGTGTTGAAGAGCTGTTTGAGGGTCGTCGCCCGAAACCGCAACATCTCGCTATTCTAACTGAAATTGCCGGAACGGTTCACATTGACGAAAGCAAGAAAAACAGGTTTGCTGTAGTAAATGGTGAAGATGAATTTGGAGTTCCTGTCGAAAAAAGCTATCTAATACCATACGGAGTAGGGCTCAAAGTTGCAGAGGGTTCAAAAGTTGAGGTTGGCGACATGTTGACCGAAGGTCTTGCTAACCCCCACGACATCCTTGCGATTAAAGGAAAACTTGCGGTTCAAGACTATCTTATCGAAGAAGTTCAAAGGGTCTACCGTTTACAAGGTGTTGATATCAACGATAAGCACATCGAAGTTATCGTACGCCAGATGATGCGCAAAGACAGAATTCTTGAACCAGGCAGCAGCCACCTTCTTGGCGGAACGCTTGTAGATAAAAACGAAATAGCGCTTGTTAACGCAAAGCTTAAAGAAAGAATGGAAAACGGTGAAGAGGGGCTTTCTCTTGTCACGACAGAACCGGTTCTTCTTGGAATAACAAAAGCTTCGCTTGCGACCGACAGCTTCCTTTCGGCGGCATCGTTCCAAGAAACGACAAGGGTTCTAACCGATGCGGCGATTAAAGGAAAAACCGACCCGCTTCTCGGACTTAAAGAGAACGTTATCATAGGTAAACTTATACCTGCCGGAACGGGACTTGAAAAGTTCAACAAAGCGTCGTATGAAGAGGTTGAAAAACCCTCCGTTATAGTTTCGGAAGAAGTTTTAAGCATGTCAAATTTAGTTTAATTTTAAGTTAAATTTAACCTAAAACAGTTGCAAAATAACCTTAGATGGTGTATAATTTCTAAGGTTAGCCCTGTTTAAATTTGTTTGTTGATTAAACATATAAAAACATCATTTAAGTGACATGTTTTTTAAGGCAAAACAGACAAAAATAACGTTGGTTTTCGGAAAGTAATTTTCGATTAATCATATAAACATTTTAAATTTTTTGGAAAGGAGGAAAAGAATATTGCCAACCTTTAATCAGTTGGT
>CAYJFO010000090.1:0-7265 GCA_964369645.1 uncultured Oscillospiraceae bacterium
CCGGCTCCAGCTCCGGCCCCAGCTCCGGCCCCTGTGGCAACTCCTGCTCCTGCTCCTGCACCTGCACCTGCTCCATCTGACGATGACGACGATGACGACGACGATTAAACAAAACATTTAAGTGTAGTTTTATTGTCGAAAGTAAAGAGATATTTATAATATGAAAAGATTTTTGTTTTCAATTGCAGCGGCGTTAGCCGTTGCAATTGTCATATACAGCACAATTAAATCCGAACTTCTTTTGTCTGTTTCAAACAGTGTTTCCGATTTGGTTTATCAAACTGAACGTTCTCCCGACAGCAGAATTGTAATTGTTGGAATTGAAGAGGAATCGTTGGAGCAGTATGGGAACTTTCCGTGGGATAGGGATGTTATAGCAACGGCGATTGAGATGTTAAACAAAGATCCTAACAACAGCCCGACAGTTATCGGTATCGACATATTGTTTACCGACCAAAGCGAAAACGACGAAATGTTTTTAAACGTTGCGTCAAAGTATGACAACATAGTTTTGTCTTCTTATGCCGAGTTTGAAACGGAGCTTATAACGCTTGATAATGGAGATTTTTATCTCGATGATTACTTTGTAAGCGAATTTTATCCACCGTTTAGCGAACTTAACCAAATTGCGAAAAGCGGACATGTTAACGCCATGCTAGACAGCGACGGTGTGCTTCGCCACGCAATGTGGGAGATTGAGCTTTCAAACGGGGAAACTGTTCCTTCATTTAATCAAGTTATTGCCGACCACTATCTGTCTGTGACGGGTGAGGGAACGTTAGAAAAACCGCCTACCGACAGCAAACAGCGTTGGTATGTGGTTCAACAATCGGCGCCGGGAAGTTATTATGACGGAATTTCAGTGGCTGATATTATAAATGAAAATATTGATAGCTCGTATTTTGCGGACAAGATTGTTTTAATCGGGCCATATGCGCGAGGACTTCAAGACGACTATCATACCCCGATTTCGTCGACAGAAAAAATGTATGGTGTAGAATATCAAGCGAATGCTATATCTGCGTTATTGACAGAAGATTTTGTTAAGGAAGTTCCTTTTGACATAGATACCATAGTAACAATCATCTTGGTTTTGTTACTATGGAAATTTTTCCACAAAAGAAAGTTTATTCCTTCGTTTGTCATATGGATTACAAGCTGTGGTTTGTGGGCTGGGCTTTCGATTTTGTTATTTAATGTGGGTTTTATCATACCTATCATATATTTTCCGTTGTTTGCAACGATTGCGTTTGTAGCGTCGGTTGGATTTAACTATACTGTAGTACTTTTGGAAAAAAATAAAGTTGCAAAAACCTTTGAAAGATACCTCGCTCCCGAGATAGTTAAAAAGCTCTTGTCAGGAGACAAAGAGTCTATTCAATTGGGGGGTAAAGTTGTAGAGATAGCGGTTTTGTTTGCCGATATTAGAGGCTTTACACCGCTTTCGGAAAAACTTCCTCCGCAAAAGGTTGTTGAGATAGTCAACAGTTATCTTGAAATTTTTAGCGATTGTATATTTAAAAACGAGGGAACGGTTGACAAATATATTGGTGACTGTATAATGGCGTTTTGGGGCGCTCCGCTTGAACAGCACGACAGCAGCTACAAAGCTGTTTTGGCAGCGGTTGAGATCGTCAAAAGAAGCGAATTTCTGTCTAAAAAATACGAAGCGGAAATTGGGCAGGAGCTTAAAGTTGGAGTCGGAATTTCTTTTGGGTCTGCGGTTGTCGGAAATATAGGAAGCGGCAGAAGAATGGACTACACGATAATCGGCGACACGGTAAACTCTGCATCAAGGCTTGAAAGCGTCGTTCCAGGGGGAACAATCTATGTAGACAAAAACACGATGGACAATGTCGATTCGCGATTTGATTTTGAAAAGATAGATAATTTAACGCTTAAAGGAAAGTCGAAGGGTTACGAGATATTTAGAGTTATTATATAGTGCGTTTAGATTTTTTTGTACGGTTTTTGATTAGTAAAATTAAAATAGAAAGGCATATATTTTTATGCTAAAAAAAAATGAAGTTAAACTTGTTGAAATAACAGCATTGTCTAGCGATGGGAACGGGATAGCAAAAATTAAAGATTTTGTGGTGTTTGTTCCGTATACCGTTGTAGGGGATATTGTTAATGCGTTAATCGTTAAAGTAAACAAAAGTTTTGCGTTTGGAAAGGTTGTTGAGATAGTTACACCAAGTGAAAACAGGATAACACCACAATGTGAACTGTTTACAAAATGTGGAGGATGTTCGTTTTTAAACATGACCTACCAAGAGGAACTAAGGCAAAAGCAAGGTTTTGTTACATACTGTCTTGAAAGAATTGGCGGAATTAAACATGAAGTGTCAAAAATTATAGCTTCGCCGAGTACACAAGAGTATCGAAACAAGGTTCAGTTTCCCTTTAAACAACAAGACGAAAGCGTCATGTATGGGTTTTATGCCCCAAGAAGCCATAGGATTGTTCCGATAAAAAACGGTTGTTTACTACAACCGTCGGTTATGAACGAGATAGCAAAGTTTTGTGCTGAGTTTTTTAGCGTTAATGATATTACATGTTACGATGAAACAACAAAAAAAGGGGATGTGCGACATCTTTTAATTCGCAAAAGTGATAAAGATGGAGCTGTAATGGTTTGTTTTGTAATAAATCGTAACGGACTTTCGTGTGAAAAGCTTTTGTGTGAACAACTTGTAGCAACGTTTCCCGAAATAAAAACGATAGTTATAAACGTAAATCGAAACGACACCAACGTAATTTTAGGGGAAAAATGTCGAACTGTATATGGCGACGGATATCTCAACGATATGTTAGCAGGTGTACAGACGAGAATTTCGCCGCTTTCTTTTTTTCAAATAAACAACGCTTCCGCAAACCTTTTATACAATCAAATAAAACAGTTAGCAAAGCTTGACGGCTCTCAAACGGTGCTTGACCTTTATTGTGGGGCGGGAACTATCGGCCTTTCTATAGCAGATTGTTCAAAAAAACTATATGGAGCAGAACAAGTTCCACAAGCGATAGAGGACGCGATATTTAACGCAAAAAACATGGGGATAGATAACGCGGAGTTTATGTTGGGCGACTCGGGCGAGATAGCAAAAAAACTTCAAAACGATAACATAAAGTTAGACATTATAATAACCGACCCTCCACGAAAGGGTTGCGACGAGCAAACGCTCGAAACGATAGTTTTACTTTGCCCAAAAAAAGTTATAATGGTATCGTGTAACGCGGCAACGCTTGCTAGAGATGTGAAATATCTTGTAAGTAAAGGATATAACATAGAAAAGATACAGCCGGTAGACCTTTTTCCGCGGACAACACACGTTGAATGTTTGGTTTCGCTTAATCGTTAAGATTGATTATATATTTTTTAAGTATATTTTGTGAAAAGGGGCACATAAATGAAGCTTTTTAATTTGCTAATTAAAATTATTCCGACAAAATTTTTCGACCTTGTCGAGGTAGAGAGATTTCTGAACGAGACCGAGAAAAATGGGTATAAACTCAAAAAGATTTTGTTTGATTGTGTCGCAGTTTTCAAAAAAAGCGAGCAACCCGAAGGGAAGTTGTTTGTCCTTCCGCTAACTTCTCATCCGGCAAACAGCAGTTTAAAGCGAACACAATTAAAAGAGAACGGCTTTATATATCAAACAAAATACTGTTTTTTTGCAAAAGTTTTCAGAAATAAAACACATGATAGGGATTTCTATTCCGGTTATAAAGAGGATTTTGAACGTGAACTAAAAAAAATTGGTGTGTTTTTTTTGTTGCAAATAGCTATTTTTGTATTTATATTTATTTTTGTTTGTTTTATGCTGTTTGATTCTTTAATGGAATATGGTTTTTACATAATTCAATATAAAAATTTAGCAAGTCTGGTATTTTCTCAGATGGCGTTATATTTTTGGGGATTTATTCTTTTGGTATACTACTCTTATATGTGTAGCTGTGTTTTTTCTGAGATAAAAAGTCGAGGTGAAAACAAATCGAAATATATGTCGATTGTGCTTATTGCATTAAATTTCTTGTGCATGATTTTAGTGTTTTTGTCACTACCGGCGATAGTTGTGCCAATTATAGGGTTTTATTTATAACAAATTAATAATTATGCAATATTTAACTGTTAATATTATCTTCAGAGGATATGAAGAGTTTTGAAAACAGAAATGAGGTGCATCATGAAAATTTTTAATAAAGTTTACAAAATTGTGCCAACTCAAATTTTTGATCTCTTGTCGGTGGAAAACTGGCTTAACCAACAAGAAAAAAACGGACTTATTCTTGTAGGTATGACTTTTTATAACGTTGCGGTTTTCAAAACAGGCGAAGACCCAAAAGGAAAGCTTTATGTTTTGCCGCTTTCAGACGAACCTAAAAACCCCGAACTTAAAGGTACACCTTTGGAGAAAAAAGGTTTTGAGTTTGTTTCAAAATATTTAGGATATACAAAGATATATCGAAATGAAAATGCAGATATCGATATGTATAAAGATTATTCAAGCGATTTTGATGCGGAACTTAAAAAACAGCATAAACCGGCTTTGATGTCATTTGCCTCGCTTGGATTTTGCTTATTTATGCTATATTCCTTGGTTCAAGTGTTGCAGTCTGTTTTTTCAAGCAATTCAATATATTCGACGTTAGAAAAAACATCGATAGTAGCTCTTGTGGTAACTTTATTCTTTTGTATGGTTGTTTTAGTTATTTTCTTTGAACAGCATTTTATATCTTCGGTTGAAGACGAGATAAAAAATCCAAGACAGCAAAAACCGCCGAGCAAATCGGTTTGCATGACAAAATTATCGCTTGTTACTTGGGTGCTGCTTGGTGTCTGTACGATAGGTCTTGTTTTGTGGTGGCAGATTGTGCTTTAATAGATAGAAAGTTTAGAAAAAAAGCAGGGGCAATTCGTGTAATTGCCCCTGCTTTTATCTAGTTGTTTTTTTTAAAATGATGACATTGCCTACTTGAATTTAACCGCTGTTCCATACGCGATAACCTCTGCCGCGCCTTGCATAATTGCGGAACTTGCATAACGTATGTTGACTATGCCGTCTGCTCCAAGGTTGTTTGCCTCCTCGACCATGCGCTTCGTCGCAAGAGCTCTAGCTTCGTTCATCATGTCGTTGTATGAACCAAGTTCGCCGCCAACCAACGTTTTAAAACTTTGGGTTATGTCTTTGCCGATGTGTTTCGATTGAATTGTGCTACCCTTTACAATGCTTAAAGTTTCGAGCTCTTTGCCCGAGATATAATCAGTATTTACTAAGATCATCGTTTTCACCTCTTTTGATTTCTTTTATTCTTTCTATATAGACATATATAATGACACCAATACCCGCTATCGGGAGAAACATTAATAAATATTGGATGTAGATAGATATAGTGCGATAATTAAGTAAGATTGCTGCAATTACAGCGTAGTAGATAATAACTAAAACTGCGATAATTGACGGTGCTATCAATTGCTTAAATTTTTTCTTCATTATCTGACACCTCCTTATTTGAAAATAATATACACCTTTTAAAAGCATAAATCAAGTAAAATATTTTTAATTTGTATAAAAATATAAAATAGCTTTCGACTTAGTTCGAGAGTTTTTTTTATTGTATATATATATTCTATTAATAAATAGTTTTTGAAAGGGGAATTTGTTTGGCAAAGTTAGCGATAAAATATGGTTCCGGTGTGCTTTCGGCGAAACTTCCGCCCGAGATAGACCACCACACGTCGGAAGAGATAAGAAAAGAAATCGACAGCTCGGTGGTTAGGTTTAATGCAAAAAAAATTGTGATGGACTTTTCCGCGGTAGAATTTGCAGATAGTTCGGCAGTGGGACTTCTTATGGGGCGCTATAAACTTATGGACGAACTTATCGGGACAATCGAGGTTGCAAACCTTTCGGGACAGTGCAGAAAGGTGCTTGAGATGTCGGGGATAGATCGTATCATTTCTTTAAAGGAGAACAATATATGAGAAAATTGATTAATGAGGTGAAGTTGAACTTTTTGAGCCGTTCATGTAACGAAGCATTTTCAAGAACCGCGGCGGCAGCGTTTGTTACTATGCTTGATCCTACGATTGACGAGCTTTCCGACGTTAAAACAATTGTATCCGAGGCTGTGACAAATTGTATTGTCCACGCATATGGTGATGGCATAGGGGTCGTATACATACATCTTAAGGCTTTTGACGATAGAACCGTTTATATCTCGGTTAAAGATAAGGGTTGCGGAATTGAGGATGTGAAAAAGGCGCTTGAACCAATGTATACAACGGGTAGGGCAGAGGAGCGCTCGGGGCTTGGGTTTTCGGTTATGGGTGCGTTCGCGGACAAGCTTTCGGTTAGATCAAAGTTTAAAAAGGGAACTGTGGTTGTTATGACCAAAAAGCTTAAGCAAAGAAACGATGGGTCAAAGGCGGGTGGGTGATGGCAAGCTGCGATTTTGAAAACAAAAAGCAGTTTATCGAAAACAATATAGGGCTTGTACATTCGTGCGCAAAAAGATTTTTGGGTCGAGGTATCGAATATGACGACCTGTTTCAAGCGGGTTGCATAGGCTTAATAAAAGCTTATAACGGATTTGATCAAAAAAAAGGGTTTATGTTTTCAACTTATGCCGTTCCGGTTATTTTAGGTGAGATAAAACGAGTGTTTCGAGAAAACGGAACGGTTAAGGTTGGTCGGAAACTCAAAGACATGGCGTATAAAGCACAAAGAATAAATCAAGAATATACAAAACAACATGGTCGCGAGGCAACAGTGTGTGAACTTTCAAAAATTATGGGGGTTGAAAAAGAACAACTGGTCGAAGCTCTTTGCTGTTCATTACCCGCAATTTCGTTGACTGTAGATGACGATTCAAAAAATGGTGAAATCGATATACCAGTTTTTGGAGAGGAGAATAAGATATTTGAAAAGCTATTAATAGAACAAGCGGTCAAGATTCTTTCGAGTTTTGAACAGGAAATTTTAAAGTATAGGTTTAATAAAAATTTGACTCAAGCACAAACTGCAATTTTGTTGGGATGTACACAAGTTAAGATTTCGAGGGTAGAAAAGAAGATAGTTTCAAAATTACGCGAATTCATTATAATGTAATATATAGTATAAAATAATGTGGAACGCACGGAGGCGATATACGCAACGCGAAAAAACTCAAAAAAAATGAAAAAAACGCTTGACTTTATTCCGTATGGATGATAATATATACAAGCGCCGAAAACGCGCTGGACCTTGAAAATTAAACAACAT
>CAYJFO010000091.1:0-7257 GCA_964369645.1 uncultured Oscillospiraceae bacterium
GTCCGTGCTAGGGTCTTCGCTAGGTCCGTGCTTTGAGAAGCGATTAAATCTTTTCCACGTATTAATCATTCTCTGTAGTTATAATTTAACATCAAAAGATTAACGTTCTATATTGTTTTTAAGAACTTTTTAAATTATTTTAAGTTTGATATATTAAAAAAAATCGAAACAAATTTTTATTAAAAATATATTCTTTTTTTCGACATTGTTTTTGCTGTTCCGCTTGTGTAAAGCGGTTTTTTTTAATTGGTTTTAACTGTGGATTTGCAAAAAAAATATAAACAAACTTGTTTTATGACAATAACAAATATAATAATACGGCGTTGTTCGACCGAAAAAAAACGGCTTCGAAAGTATTATTTAACCCCAAAGATTTAATTTATTTAAACTTTTGGGACTAAAATAATAAGGAGTGAATTTTTTTGAGCAACAACAAAGTCTTCGCAATTTTCTGTTTAGTTTTTCTTTTAGTTTTCGGCGCTGTTCCAATCGAGGGATATGCGGTTGATTACTATTTAGGGGACGGCAAAAGCACGCTGTCTTTACAAAAACAGGCAAAAGATGTGACGGATGATTTGCCGGTGGTAACCGATGAGCACGGCAACAGTTTTCAGTTTTTTGATGTGACGTTGTCGATAAGCGGAGGGATAAGCCAAACGTCGGTTAAAAGCGGCGGCGACGTATTAATTGTTTTGGATCAATCTGGTTCTATGAAGTCCAACAAAGTAGATGGCGTTTCGCTTGCAAACGAACTTAAACAAAACCTTAATGGAACTTTGGCCGAAGAGGGGCTTCTCGAACACCTTGTCGGTCTTGGATGTAACGTTGGGGTTGTGGCGTTTGGGGACACCTCAAAAGCATATAACTTTAACGCAAATAACCAAACCACATATGACCACGATGTTGAGGTTTTACCATACGAACTTTATTTTACAAACAACCTCTCAAAGCTTGAAAACGCCGTCTCGGATGCTCTTGACATCGATAGTGGAACATCAACCAACACGCACGGCGGATTGTTGATGGCGAAGACGTTGGCGAACGGTTGGGAGCTTTCAAAAAACGCCGACAAGAGCGAAAATCTTATTGTAGTTGTGTTCACCGACGGTGTGCCGACCGCAAGATACCTAAACTCAAGTAGCGTCACCAACGACAGCTCGAGCGCTTATTGTAGCAAAGAAGAGTTTAACGACACGGTAGAAACGGGACAAGACATATTAAAGATATCGGACGACATAGATATTTTCACTTTTGGTATGTTGGCGTCTTACAATGAGGGTAGCGACCAATTTAATCTGGCTCAACGCCTTTTAGGGGAGACTTCATATAAATATAACAGGTTAAATAACGAGTCAAACGTTGCAAAAGATGCCGACAACGATAGTCGTTGGACCGAAACTTCAAGCTATGTAGATATGTACATACCGCTTAATTCAAGCGCAACCGAAAGCGATTACAAGGAAGCTTTTGAAAAACTTTCCGAAACAATCGAGGAGGTGATTGAACTTAAAGTCGACTTGTTCGACGAGATACCGCAAGGTTTTGAATTGGTTGAAAACAGCATAGTCATACAAAATTCTGCGAACTCAGAAAACTTGCAATCCCCAAGCATAAACGCCCAAAATGAACTGACGATAGACGGTTTAGCGGTGTCGACCGACAAACAAAACCCAACAACCGTTAAATATACCGTCAAGTATATTGGCGATAACTACGGAAATACGTTTTCGAACGTTACGGCATACGTGACAACGGAACAAGATCCCGACACAAAAAGGCTGTTTCCAAAACCGGTAGTCGGGCTTAAACCAAAGACGGTTGACGACGTAGCGTTTGCCGGGGTCGGACAACAAATAGAGATCGACATAACGGACAATGATTTTTTAAAAGCGGCAAACAAAGTTTTTGAACAAGGATATAAAATCGACGACGATATAACTATATCGCTTTACAACCTTGACGGAACACCGATTGACCCTGTTGATTATTCCGTGACGATTAAAGACGACAAGTTGAGCTTTGTCTCGAATACCGGCAACACAAAAGAATTTTTATATACAATTAATATAAACGCCGAAATACATGAAGACGGCGAACAAAACACGAAAAAAGAGATATCTTTAACCTCTCGCAAAACAAAGGTTACCGTTAACATGACGACGTCACACACCGTTAACAAAACGTGGGTAGACCTTTCGGCGGACAACAAGGCGACACCGCCCAAAATCGAAGTTTTTCTTGAACGCTCAAGCGACGGAGTGACCTTTGAACCGGTTGAGGGCAAAAAAGCGATATTAACTCCCGAAGGTTCAAACGGAAGCTATAGCGCAACTTATACCTTTACAGAGCTTCAAGCGGGGGAACAAGACAAACAATATATCTATAGGGCGTATGAAAACACCGAGTCAAAAGCATATGCCGTTACAACTACATGTTTTGCTAACCAAACAAACATAACAAACACAAGAAAACTGTACGACGAGGACGGAGATATAACCGTTTTAAAGGTTTGGGACGACGAACAAAATAAATTTTCCAACCGCCCCGACACGCTTGAAATTAGTTTAACGGGGACGGCGGGCAACGCTGTTTTAATCGGCCAAAACAAGACTCTTTTGGTTAATTCATCAGCCGACAGCCAAGAGGTTTTGTTTGAAAACATGCCGTCACATTCTGTATTAGGGGTTGAGATAACCTATTTAGCGGACGAAACAACGGTGCCTAGCGGTTACGCAAAATCAATTGACGGATTATGTGTGACAAACAGCACGATTAAATCATCTATAACGGTTAAAAAGATTTTTGACGGTGGAACCGAGGAACTTTCAAAGATTTCTTCTGTTAAAGTTGATATCTTAAGTTCCGTTTCAAGCACGATAATGGATAGCCTTGAACTTTTGCCATCTGAAGGATATACGGCGCAAACTGTTCTTTTGCCGACATATCTAAACGGACAAAAGGCAGTTTATCGCGCGGTTGAAACAGATATCGTGCCGATAGATCAAAATGACCCAATTCTCGGTGTGTTCACATCGACAAGCAGCATTTCCTCAAGCAACGAGATAACGCTTACAAACGTATATGAAAGTAGTACACGCGATTTCTTGGTCACAAAAAACTGGGAGGTTTATGAATACGACCAATATAAAACACCGGTAGAAATAACGCTTGCCGCCGCCGTTTTAGATGCCCCTATAACGATTGACGGCATAACGACAACCGCTACTCTTTCGGAACAAAACGGATATTCATATACGTTTTCTCAACTTCCGATAACCGATAGCGAGGGCAACACGATAACATATAGCGTTTCGGAAGATGTAAACGATGATGTTTTTGAAAGTGTTGTCGAGTACAACGAAAGCGGAGCGACGATTACGAACAGCCTTAGAGTTAACAGCGTTGAGTTGACAAAGGTTTGGGTCGACCAAAGCAACCGAGATTTAATGCGCGAAGATATAACTCTTTTGTTCCAAAGAATGGAGGACACAAGTTTTCAAACGTTTGTCGAGATAGACTATGCCGAAGCGGAATTCATATCGGACAGTTTATCCAAAGATGTAATAAATCTGCCGATTTATGATATCGACGGAACTTTGATAGAGTACAACCTTGTTGAACAAAGTGTTCCGACAGGGTACGAAGTTTCGTATAAACTTAAAGAGGACGAAACAGAGCAAACGCCGAGTTCGTCCGGCTTTAACCTTGACAAACAGACGTATGAAGTTGTTGTTACTAACACGTATGTTGTTGACGACATGACGGTCGAATTTTTGAAGGTTTGGGATGACGACAACAATCGCGACGGAATTCGACCAACTGTTACGTCGCCCGAGGACGACCCGCTAGGAGTTACGCTTGAGGGAGGGATGTTCCACGACGGAAAAGCTCCAGATTCTGTAGAGGTTACCGACCAAGGCTGGCTTTATACCTTTAACAACATTCCGGTTAACTATAACCGACAAACGGCGGAATATCTTGTGTTTGAACAGGTTCCGCAAGGCTACACCTGTAACAACCAACCCGAGAACAGTCGAATAGCCGCCGAACCGGAAGAGTTTAGCGAGATAGACAATTCGATGTCGTTTACACTTACCAATACCCACATACCAGAACGAGCAACCGTAACCCTTGTCAAGACGTGGGAGGATGACCAAGACATGTTTTCCAACCGTCCTGACGACGTTTCGGTAGAACTTCAAAGCCAAACCGCAGGCGCGCAAATTCCAACACCGTTTATTGTTAAACAGGATAACGTTTGGACATATACTTGGCCCGATATGTTTGCGTTCCAAAACGGAGCACGCGTGACGTATGATACCCCGGCGGTTGGCGAGATACCGAACTTTTATGACAAGGGTACTGTTTTTGCTTCCGATCAAACGGGGTTGAATTTTGAAGTTGCTCATACCTATGCGGTCGAGCCGTTGACATACACGGTTCAAAAGGTTTGGCAAAATGACAGGGCAAACGATATCTTTGCGCGTCCGTCGGGGGTTGCGGTTCGTCTTGAAATGCAGCTTGACGGCGAAAGCGGATTTTCCGACACTTTTATCGTTTATCCTACCGACGTGATATTGGTTGGAAACGAGGATACATGGACGTTCGCGTTTTCTGAACTTCCGGCATATGTCGAGGGTAGGGCAGCGCAATACCGCGTTCGCGAAGTCACAAATCTTTCGCCTACCTACACAACAAGTTATAGCTATGGCGAAAACGTAACGACTATATACAACAGCTACAATGTAACTACCGAAGTCGTGCCCGTTTCAACCGTTCCGCAAACCGACGACAGGTTTCCGCTTGATGTTATGTGGATATTGTCGGCGGTGTCGGTTGTTCTTGTTGGAATATCGTTGGCGATTAAGTTTGGGTTTAAAAACTATTTAAAACAAAATCCAAAACCGAAAGAAAGCTTCGACATAGAAACTTATAGGGGGACGGATGAAATTTAAAGGTATTATAATTGATTTGTTAACCAGAATACTTGTGTTTCTTGACAAAACGGCCAAAGCGGTGGTAACAAAGATAAAAAACCTTAAACCGGCTTCTCTTATAAACATAATAATAGGCGTGTCGATAGGTTCGCTTTGTATATCGCTTGTGTCAATAATGACGTATTATACCCTTTTGTCTTTTGAAAACAACAAAATTAAAGAGGTACAAGCGATTATGTCGGGGGAAAAAAAAGCGGTTTTAAACGATGAAAGTAGCGAGGGACAACAAACGAAAACCGCTGAGCAGCTGTTTTTTGAAAACTTCAATAGTTTAAAAGAGCAAAATTCCGACATGGTAGGGTGGATAGAGATACCGCAAACAACAATAAACTATCCCGTTATGCAAACAAAGGATGACCCCGAATTTTATATACGAAAGAATTTTGAAAAAGAGTATTCTTTTTCGGGGACGCCGTTTGCGGACGCTGCGGCAGACATTGACGGCGAGGGAGGAAATGTCGTAGTATATGCCCATAACATGAAAAATGACACGATGTTTTCGGTTTTGGAAAACTATCTTAACTATTCTTTTTGGGAACAAAACAAACTTATCAACTTTAGTACAAGCGAAACAAAGATGCAGTATGAGGTTTTCTCGTCGTTTATTATAGATACAGATATACGAAACCCCGAAGCACTTGTCGCATATCAAAGCCTTAACAGTGCCGCGCCTATCGAAGTTGACGAGTATCTCGAGTTTCTCAAACAAAAAAGCGTATACCAAACCGACATATCCCCTGATATAGGTGACAGTTTTTTGACGTTGTCAACTTGCACCAATGAACAGGAGACGGACAGGATAGTTGTTGTGGCGAAAAGAATAGAGAACTGAGTTAATGGGAAATTCGTAATTCGTAATTAAGGTGTCACCTTTGCGACAATTCAGGGTGTCAAAAAAGGTGCATCTTGAAAAATATTGCACAAAACTATGCGTAGGGGCGGATACCATCTCCTTGCACTACCTGTTTACTATGTTGCTCTTGACATAATATCTGCCCCTACATTCCACCAATTATGTTTGTGCAAACGGTATACAACCGTTTTTTTGACGAAACTCAATTTTGCAATATGGTTTTTTTGACATGCTAAAAGGACAGGGGTTTCCCCTGTCCTTCGTTAATGTTTATGTTATAATATTTATTGTTTTGTGGTAGTCTTTTAGCAAGGGCTGCCGCAATATTCGCAACAACCACTTGAGTTTGGAAGCGTCGTCGCGTTACAACTCGGGCAGGTAACAGCGGTTTTTGGGGTGTTTTGTGCCTTGATTTGCTCTCTTGCGTGTTCCCTTAAGGTTGTAAGCGCAGACCGAATAGCTTCGGCGTCCTCTTCGGCATTCCTGTATTCAACGCTAAATCTACTGTCGATATCTCGGTCGTTAATTTTAAAGTCTATCTCGTCAAACCACGGCGAGTTAACATGTATCGTCATGTTAAAATCATATCTTCTTTCATAGCGCGGTGGTCGATAGCTCACGCTTTTTCCGTCTTTATCGGTGTCGTATTTTTCCCATTCGTTTTCGTGAATGTCGAGGTCGCAACCGGTAACCTGTGAAAATTCGATTATATCGGGGTTTTCTTCTTCCCATTTTTTAGATTTTGAGTAAAACCAAAGTTGTTTGTCTTCGTCGATGTATATCTTGCTTTTTCCCCCGATAACTTTGGTTGGATTAAACTCGGCAACCTTTTGCTTGTTTTCCTCTCGATATTGGAGTTGTGCTTTAATCTCCTCGATAGTCGAGCTTCTTCTGTCGTCGAAAAACGGCGACAACAGTTTTGCGCAGTCTTTACAAAGGTTTCCGTCTTGGAGTTTTCTGTTGCCCAAAAAACCAATCTTTTCGCCGCACACATCACAGTACTTCTTGTCGAATAATCCCATCATTAAACCCTTTCATTTATATAATATATTTATGTTTTGCCTTGTCTTGCTTTGTTTTGCTTTTCTTTGTTTTGCTTTGTCGACAGGGAGTAATCGAGTTCGGATTAGTCTCTGTCGGATTGCCGTAGCTGTCTGCTGCACAGGATAAAAACACATTACTCATCTTTGGGAAATATGATAATATAGCCCACATTAGCTATATTAATTATACAACTAAAACAATATATATTCAACAAAAAAAGATTGATTCATAATGTTTTTTTTGTAATCATTTTTGCAATAAAAACAAACCCACCGGTTTAACCGGTGGGTTTGTTTGCAGTTTAATTTTTAAACTTAAGCGTATTGTGTCAAAGCGAAAAGGAGCAAGAAAATTATCGAAAGA
>CAYJFO010000092.1:0-7109 GCA_964369645.1 uncultured Oscillospiraceae bacterium
TTTGCAAAGTTTCTTGAGATATAGACAAGATTGAATAAAAAGCGAGCTGTGGCGAATATAATGTCACAGCTCAAACTTTTATTATGTATGGGAGCGGAAAAAAAGAGTTGATTTAGATATCTCCCCCGCCTTTGGCGGGGGAGATATCTAAAAAGTTAATCAACGTCTTTATCCACACCCTTGTGTAAATATCAGTTGTTATTTTGAAGCAATTATAGTATCATTATATTGATAAAAGAACATTAAGGGGATTTTTATGGGGTTGGTTTTGACCTTCGATGTTGGCACGCAAAGCCTTAGAGCAATGTTGGTTAACACAAGCGGAGACATCGTTAAAATTGTCAGTCATAAATACGAAAAGCCGTATTTTGCAATAAAAAATGAATGGGCCGAACAAAAAGCCGAGCTTTATTTTGATGTTTTATGTAGTTGTAGTTTGGAGCTTAAAGAAAAATCCGGCGAGCTTTGGGAAGATATTATTGCGGTTACTGTCACAACGGTGCGCGACACCTGTGTGTGTGTTGATAAAGACGGAAAAGCATTAAGAGACATCATTCTTTGGCTTGATAAAAGGGAAGCGAAAGTCGAGCAAAAACTTCCGTTTTATCTGAATTTGCTTTACATTATTATTGGAATGAAAGACACTATAGACATGCAACGAAAGGTTTCGGTTTGCAACTGGATAATCGAAAACGAACCGGAAATTTGGGAAAAAACCTATAAATATCTCATGCTTTCAGGATATCTTAATTTTTTACTCACGGGAAATATGGTGGACAGTTCCGCTAGTATAATTGGGCATATTCCGTTTGACAGCAAAGTCCGTGGCTGGATGAAGAAAGGCAACATAAAAAGAGTTATCTATGACATTGAAGAACAAAAACTTTGCGATGTAATTGAACCCGGTGACGTCGTGGGAACTATCACAAAACAAGCATCGGAAAAGACGGGGATTAAACAAGGGCTTGAACTGATTGCAACAGGTTCTGACAAAGGTTGCGAAACGCTTGGTGTATCCTGTGTATCAGAGGACACCGCAGTTATAAGCCTTGGAACAACCGCTACGCTTCAGTGTATGACAAAAAAATATGTCGAACCGCTGCGCTTTGTCCCGCCTTTTCCCGCGGTTATGAAAGGCTATTACAACCCCGAAGCGATGGTGTATAGCGGTTATTGGCTTATAACATGGTTTAAGCGTGAGTTTGCAAGCCACGAGGTTGAACAAGCAGCGAAACTCGGCGTGTCTGCGGAACAGCTTCTCAAC
Source organism: uncultured Oscillospiraceae bacterium (assembly GCA_964369645.1). Lineage (GTDB taxonomy): Bacteria > Bacillota > Clostridia > Oscillospirales > Ruminococcaceae > CAYJAY01. The sequence continues at coordinate 1,265 of CAYJFO010000092.1, forward strand.
AAAAGACTTCGGGAAATTCCGCCCGGTTGCGACGGACTTGTGATGGAACCGTATTTTTCGCCGGGAGTTACGATGCCAAAAGCAAAAGGCGCCGTTATCGGTTTTTCGGATAAACACACAAGAATACATCTTTATCGTTCGATAATCGAGGGGATTAACTTCGCTTTAATCGAAGGTATGCGGACTATTGAAAAACGCGGAAAAATTGAAGTTAAGCGTTTGTTTGTTTCGGGTGGCGGTTCGCAAAGTAGCGAAATCTGTCGCATAACCGCAAACATGTTTGGGCTTCCTGTATACAGAATTCAAACAAACGAAGCGTCGGGTCTTGGCAGCTCGATAGTTGCGTTTGTGTCAAAAGGATACTTTGAAAGCTACGAGCAAGCGGTAGCGAGCATGGTTCATATTAAAGATGAATTTATTCCGGATAAAAAAGAAAACGAAAAGTATGAAGTTATACTAAACCAGATATTCAAGAAAATATATAAAAAACTACTTCCGCTTTATAAAAAGCAAAGTAAGATGAAGTAGCCGGAGGGCATTTAATGAGGGTGTTAATTTTAACATGTAATTTAGGGGGCGGACACAACACGGCGGCGAGAGCGCTTGCGGAGTATTTTACTGATAATGGGATTTTTTGCGAGATACGAGATGCCCTTGCGTTTACGTCAAATCTTCCGTCAGCACTTACCGAAAAGGCGTATATAACCTCTACAAAGGGTAATGCTTGGGCGTTTGGAACAGTTTATAACGTAGGTATAAAGTTAAGTTCCCTAAGACAGGCGGTCAAAAAGCCGGTTAAATCGCCGGTGTACTACGCCAATTCGCTGTTTGGTCGCACACTTCATAAATATATCAAGTTTAAAGAATTTGACGTAGTTGTGTGCACACACTTTTTTCCGGCAGAAACGTTGACCTATCTAAAAAAATACAAAAAACTTAAAACGAAAAATTTCCTTATCGCAACCGACTATACTATACATCCGTTTATGAACGAAACGACGATGGACGGATATTTTGTTCCGCACGAACTTGTGGTGGAAGAGTTTGTTTCTTTCGGGCTTCCTCGAGAAAAGATCTTTCAAACCGGAATACCTGTTGGGAAAAAATATACCCAAAAGAAAGACAAGGCCGAGGTGCGAAACGAACTGGGGATTGATGTCGATGCAAAAGTTGTTCTTATGATGTCAGGAAGCATGGGATTTGGCGACAACACCGAGTTGATTAGAAACATTCTAACTGTGTGTTCCGGCAATGTAAAGACGGTTGTTGTTTGCGGAAACAACAAGAAAGCTTTTGATGAGTTAGACGGTATTTTTTCAGACGACAAAAGGGTTGATGTAGTCGGCTTTACCGATAAAATCCCCGAGTATATGGATGCTTGTGACGTTGTTATTACAAAACCAGGTGGTCTTTCGACAACCGAAGCCGCCGCAAAAAACATCCCGATTATACACAGCAAAGCTATCCCCGGTTGCGAGACGAGAAACGTCGAAATATTCGACAGATTTGGTATGTCAATACATGAAGACGACCCGTTTAAAATAGCTTGTTTAACCGATTTCATTTTAAATAATAAAGACTATCAAGACAAGATGATTAAAAATCAAAACAAACATATCAATAAGTTTGGAGCAAGAGATACTTGTGAGAAAATCAAAGAAATATATCGACGTTAGAATGTGTGAGGTTGTAATTTGAAGATGTTTAAAATAGTCAAGATTGTTTCGGCAATAGCACTTGTGGTTTGTGTGTTTGTGTCGGTTGATTTAGGTGTTAATCTTTTGGGTGCATTAGTTCCCGAAATGCAGGACGGAATACCATATAACAGCGTTTTGCAAAGCTGTTTTGGTGTTCTTGAGGGAACACTGGACACAAGAGAAGATTTTTTTAATGCGTTTGAAACTTCGGCTTGGATAACGTTTGTTGTTTTTTTAGAAAATGCATGTATTTATATTGTTGGAATAAAAAACAGAAAATAAACAAGAGTTTTAAATGATAAGAAAAAACCGCAATGATATTTTTTCATTACGGTTTTTTTGTTTTGCGATAGATTTAATTAACCCACTGCTGGCGCTACTTCGTTCGACGATTGTTCGGTCTCCTCGTTAAGTTCGGATGTTTCTGTGTCATCATGTACCCAGTTTATATCTTGATGAAGTTCTCGGCGTTCGATTTCAACAGAGTCCGGAACATAAAATGTAGAGGAATAACCCGAGTTCATTATATAGGATATCTGACTTGCAAAATATTCTTCAGTTAAACTAAAATCTTGATAGTCTTTATAATATACATAAACTTCAACTACTCCTTCTTCATCAACGGGGGTTATTTCATATTCGTAATACGAATTTGGTGAAGACACAAAATAAGCGGTTTCGCTTGGTGTTTTAAGAAAATCTGTGTTTCCGTAACCATACACAACAATTTTTTTGAGATCCTCGCCAAAATCGACCTGTGTCAGTTCAATGTCGGTGCTGTTAACTATATCTGTCACAGTTTTATACATATCTTTAAATGCAAGTGAAGCGAATATTACAGTTAAAACTAAACTAACAAAAAATATAATTGCAATAATAAGTGTAATTTTTTTAGTCATTTTATTGACCTCCGTTTTCTATAGGTTTTCTTTTGAAACTAATAATAAATTTACCACAGTACTTAATTGATGTGAATACCAATATCGCAAACAAAAGCGCCAACGAAATAACGGTTATGGCTCCAAATATTCCGACAAATAAAATATTTATTGATAGTTCAGATAGAATTAACCCTGCCGAAAGAATTGGAACCGAGCTTGCGAATAACGCTGTTGCCACCGTGCCAAGCGCTAAGATCGCCCAAAAAGCAACAAATAAAATAAAGAGAATTAACACTAGCTTAAAGGTGGCTTTAGCCAAATGCCAAACAAATCGAAACAACTTTGTTATAAAATTTAAAAGACGGCTTGAGAAACTACTTACACCTTGTTTTAGCGCAACTGAGCTGCTCGTTCCTTGCTTTAAACTTTCTTTTGGTTGGTGTAAGATTAACAGGTTTTTTGATGCTTTTGTAAACGACGAGTTTTTAATGCGTTCTAAACCTTTTGAAGTTTTGTTTTTTATGTTTTCATAGATTTCGACCTCTGTGTCTGACGAACTTTTTTCGCCTTGAAATTCGTCGATGAACTGTTTTGCGATTATTTCCGGATTGCCAAGTTTTGCCGATATTTCGAGATCGGTTTTGCTTTGTCTGTAGCCATCCTCGAAATATTCGTTGTAATCGCGGATAATGTCGTCTACTTCGTTTTTTGCAAGATGTTTTTTGAGCAACATTTCAAGTTTATTGATGTATTCCTCTCTTGTCATTATCTAACTTTTCTCCTTTATATTTTTATGATTTAATATTTTGTTGACCATTATTGAAAATTCGCTCCAATCTTGTTCGAGCGAACCAAGGTATGCTTTGCCTTTCTCCGTTATATGATAGTATTTTCTTGCTGGTCCAAATGTGCTTTCCTTTAGATAGTTGACGAAATATTCTTCGTTTGTCAAACGCCTTAAAATTGGATATACTGTGCCTTCGTTTATTTCGGTGAATTCTGCAATGTTTTGGACAATCTCATATCCGTACATGTCGCGCCGTGCAATGAGCGCCAACACACACATCTCTATTATCCCTTTTCTAAATTGAGTGTTCATAACTTGACCCTTTCAGGTTGTTTTTACGACAAAAAAGCCATATAGTGTTTTGCAATATAATTAGTATAACACACTATTATGTATAACACAATACCTATTTATAAAAAATACTAAAATATTAATTTTAGTATTTTTTATAAATATATTATATATGTATTTGTTTTGGATTTTTGTCGATTAAATACTAAGCTTTATTTTTAAACAACCGAAATTATTTAATTAAAAGCATTGCTGCTTTTTTTGCGTGTATCTCGGTGGTGTCGAAGACGGGGAGAGAGCTGGATTTTGAGTTGATAAGTAAACCAATTTCTGTACACCCTAGTATAACACCTTTTGCACCTTTGTCTTTTAATTTGTCGATAACTTTTTGATATTCTTTTCTTGAATTGTCCGAAATAATGCCCATACAAAGTTCGTTGTATATAACGCCATTTATGATTTCGATATCTTGCTCATCCGGAACAACGACTTCAATACCTTTTGCAATCAACCTTGATTTATAAAAATCTTGTGTCATGGTGTATTTTGTTCCAAGCAAAGCTACCTTGTTGATGTTGTTTTCCAACAACTCGTCCGCTGTTGTGTCGGCTATGTGGATTAATGGTATTGTTATTTGCTGTTGTATCTCGGGCGCGACTTTGTGCATCGTGTTGGTGCAGATAACGATAAAATCTGCTCCGGCATTTTGTAGTTTAAGCGCTACTTCACCTAAAAGTTTTGCGCTTTTATCCCATTCGCCACTGAATTGATGTTGCACTATCGGCGCAAAATCTACACTGTAGAGCAGTATTTTTGCCGAATGGTAACCGCCTAGCTCGTTTTTAATTGTTTCATTTAACAATTTGTAATATGAAACGGTGCTCTCCCAACTCATTCCGCCGATTAAACCTACTGTTTTCATTATAAATCTCCTAAAATTAATTTGTAAATTACAAGTCAAGACACACAAAATAGTTTGTGTGTCTTGTGACTAAATAACTGTTAGAATATTTCTTTTTTTCTTTTTCTTGCTCTTAAAATAGAGATAACTATCGAGGCGGCAAGTGCACCAAAAAGGAACACAGGACCTATCCAAACGTTTTCGTTTTCGTTATAGCTTAATATCTCTGTCCAGTGTGCATCGACCAAAAGCCCAGCTTCTTCTGACAGCGCCTGAAAAATTTCGGTTTTCTCGATAATTTCGTCAGGAGGGTAGGCAATAGCCATCGTTTGTTCATCGAGTTCCATAAAATTAAGCGCATCGGGAACCGTTGTGGAATATCCGATGTATGTTGCATTTTCTCCCGAAATTCTTGGTTCTGTCATAAAGTTTATATACATTTCCGCGGCAAGTTTGTTGTTGCTTCCTTTTGGAATAACAAAGCTGTCTACAAAAAAGTTGCTGCCCTCTTCGGGAAACACAAAAGCCAAGTCGGGGTTGGAGTCTATCATCGTTATGGCGTCTCCGGCATAGTATGGGGCAATTGCCGCTTCGCCGCCCTCCATCTTGTTAAAGATTTCGTCCATAACATATGCTTGAACTAGCATCTTTTGCTCTTTTAAAACCTCGGCAGCCTCTTCAAGCTCTTCAGGATCTTCGGTGTTCATCGAGTAACCTAGCATCTTTAACGCTATTCCAAAAGCATCTCGTGAGTTAGAGAACATAAGGATGTTTCCAATGTAGTTTTGATCCCACAAATCCGCCCACGCAGTTATCTCGTCTTCGATCATGGACGTGTTGTAGATAAGCCCGGTCACGCCCCACATATAAGGAACCGAATACATGTTGTCAGGGTCGTGGATAAGGTCTTTGTAAAGATCTGAAACAAGGCTGTAAGTCGGAATGTTGTTAAAGTCAAGCGGTTCAACCATTTCTTCGCGTATCATACGCGCAATCATGTAGTCGGACGGTATGACTATGTCGTACTGTGCGCCGCCGCTTTTTAGTTTTGCGTACATCTCTTCGTTGCTTGCAAATGTCGTGTAGTGAACCGATATTCCGGTGAGCTCTTCGAACTCTTTGTTGACATCAAGCATGTCGTCTGAACCGTCCGAGATATATTCACCCCAGTTATAGACGTTTATTGTAACTCCTTCGCCGTCGAGCTGTTTGTAGTAGTCGTCCGAACAAGTTAGTTCAAGCGCTAACATCTCGGAAGAGGTAAGTTCAAGCGCAAACATCATGGGCG
>CAYJFO010000093.1:0-7084 GCA_964369645.1 uncultured Oscillospiraceae bacterium
AACATTGCGGCTCGGCGAAACAATTAAATCGAAAAAAGCAAAATAAATTTTGCATGTGCAAGTTTTGCTTACGCAAAACGTTGCGGCTCGGCGAAAAGCTAAAGTATGGGGTAGAGGAAAATATTTGGGTGTAGGGACACGGCTTGCCGTGACTGCCCATGAAGCACAATCTTTCTACAAAAAACGTACAGGGCAAACTTAAGATTTTACAAAAAAAGGTTATATTGATTTCTTGGTATATAGGTTGTTGAAGTTTAAAGAAAAATTCAATAACCGGAAAAAGGGAATGGTCATAAAAAAATGATTGTTAATTTAAACGATATAAGCACCGAACAACAAAATCCCACAACCGCAAATATCGACAGTTTGTCGACTATTGATATTTTGCGGACGATAAACAACGAGGACCAAAAGGTTGCACACGTTGTCGAGAGTCAACTTGAAAACATAGCGCTTGCGGTCGACGTTATCTACAAGGCTTTTGAGAACGGCGGGCGGCTTGTATATTCCGGTTGCGGAACTTCGGGACGCCTTGGAATTCTTGACGCTGTCGAATGTGTGCCGACGTTTGGTGTGTCTCCCGAAATGGTCGTGGGGCTTATTGGTGGTGGAGAAAAAGCGTTTGTTAAAGCGGTCGAGGGCGCCGAGGATAGCGAGGATCTAGGAAAACAAGACCTTGTGAATATCGGTTTTAACTCGAAAGATATATTGGTTGGAATCGCGGCAAGCGGAAGAACGCCATATGTCCTTGGGGCTATGGATTACGCGAAAGACTGTGGCGCTATCGTTGTTGCGATAACGTGTAGTTCGTCGTCCAAGATGGAGCAAAAAGCGGACATAGCGATTGTCACGGTTACGGGTCCCGAAGTTATAACGGGTTCGACAAGGCTTAAAAGCGGAACGGCACAAAAGCTTGTTTTAAACATGCTTTCAACTGCAAGCATGATAAAGGTTGGCAAGGTATACGGAAACCTTATGGTAGACGTTAAAGCGACAAACGAAAAGCTTATTAATCGCTGTGTTAGCATAGTGTGCAAAGCGACCTCGAAAACGAGTGAAGAGGCGGTAGCGGCGCTTGAACTTTGCAACTATTCCGCAAAACAAGCTATCGTTATGCTTCTTTTGAACGTCGACGCTACCGAAGCGAAAAACATGCTTGAGACAGCAAAAGGAAAGATACATTCGGTTATAAATTCAAGCCAAAAAATATAAACCCAGAGGTTTTTAATATGAGCGGTTTAACACTTGGAGTCGACAGACAAGACGAGATATTAAAACTAACAAAAGACAAAAAAATAGCGCTGGCAACCAACTTTACAGGGGTTGACAGCAACTTTAACGCTAACTATAACATTTTGATAAAAAACGGTTGTAACGTCGTTAAACTCATGACGCCGGAACATGGGCTTTATGGTGCGGCAGACGGCGAGGCGGTTGGAAACAGCGTACACCGCGAAACTGGCTTGCCGATAATATCGATGTATGGAGACAACAAACAACCGCAAGCTCAAGACCTTTTGGATATCGACACGGTTATATACGATATCCAAGATGTTGGGCTGCGTTATTTTACCTATATTTATACGTTGGCTTATATCTTAAAAGCTTGTGCAAAGCATAAAAAACAGGTTATAGTTCTCGACCGTCCGAATCCTTTGGGATGTGAGACGATAACAGGTTGTCGAATAGACGAGCAATACAGTAGTTTTGTTGGCGACCACGGTTTAACGCTTCGCTATGGCATGACGCCCGGAGAAGTTGGGCGATATTTTATAGATTACCTTAAACTTGACGTTGAATATGACGTTGTCACTATGCAAAACTATAAAAGACAGGATAGATTTTTGTCGTTTGGTTCGCCGTGGAACGTGCCGTCGCCCGCTATACCGGATTACGACGCACTTTTATGTTATATAGGTGGATGTTTTTTTGAAACAACAAACCTAAGCGAGGGAAGGGGAACGCCGCGTCCGTTTAGATTTTATGGTGCGCCATATATAAAACCGGACAAACTTTTGAAAGAGTTAAACTTGGTCTTGCCCAAAAACAACGGTTTCGCGTTTCGTGGGCGTTCGTACACACCGTTTTCAAGCAAACATATAAACACGCCATGTCACGGGGTCGAATTTTTTCCGCAAGGCGATAAAGGCAACTTTTTGCCCGTTGCGGTCGAACTTATGAGAACGGTTAAAAAGCTATATCCCGAAGACTTTTCCTATATTAAATATGCCGACGTGTCGCGGCTTACGAGCCTTTCAGGGGATGAGAGAATAACGAAATATGTCGACGGCGAACTTGAAAGCCTTGACGAGATGTATTTTGACTGGAGCGTTCAACAAAGCGAGTTTAGACAACAAACTCAAAAACACTATTTATACTAATTTATAAATTAGTATAAAGGAATTAATGTGTCGGATTTGCCGACGATTAAAAAGGTTTTTGCCTCAAAGGCGCTGGTTAATTAATAGGACTTTTAATTACGAATTGCGAATTATATTATAGCTTCTTTCAAGTTGGTTTCGTATGTTGGAATAGTTTTTGTTTGCAAGAAGGGTGAACAAAAAATCTATTAAAGCAAGTTGCGAAATTCGGCTGCTTGTTGCGCCACTTCGCGTGTCTATTTCGTTGCTTGATGAATAAAAAACAAAGTCTGCCTCGGATGAAAGTGCAGATTTATGGAAATTTGTAATCGCTATCGAACCGCATTTTCTAGCTTTAACAGTTTCAAATATCTGAATTATGTCTTTCGTTGTTCCGGAGTTTGAGATTATAACCGCCATGTCGTTGGCAGTGAGGTTTGCGGCACAGGTGTATTGCATGTGGAGGTCCTTGCAATACGATGCGTTTGCACCGATACGAAGAAGTTTGTTGCAAAAATCTTCCGCAACAAGCCCCGACGCTCCAACGCCGAAAAGTTTAACCGACGCAGCTTTTGAAAGCGCGAACATGGCTTTCTCGGCGGTTTTTAAATCTAATATTTTAAACGTGTTGGTTAGCGAGGTCAACGAATTGTTACAGATAGTTGTTGCAATCTCTTCCGTGCTTGTGAAATCTTTTATGTCGCTAAATGTAATCAAACTTTCGGGATTTTTAGGTGGTTCTTGGTGTAGTTGGGCGAAAAGTTCGCGCTTAAATTCTTTAAGCCCCGAATACCCAAGCGTTTTACAAAACCGTACCCACGCAACAGGGCTTACTTCGGATTTTTCTGAAAGTTGGGCTATCGGCATTCGGAACACGTTGTCGACGTTGTTTAAAAAATATTGTGCAACCTTTTTGTCGGTTGGGTTTAGGCTTTGAAATATGCTTTTGATTTGCAACTCTATAACCGTCATTGTGAACCCCTTTATAATAAGAAATTAAATTTCAATATAGTTTGTCTTTAGTGTAATTATATTTTAATGTGTTGTCAAGTTTAGTAATTTTAGATTATACAAACCAAAATTAAAAGGAATGTTTTTAAACTATGAAAAAACAAATGTCTATACGCGAAAAGATAGGTCAACGCTTGTTCGTTGGGTTCGAGGGGCAAACGGTGACCGATACGTTACGAGAACTTGTAACGGAATACAAAACTGGCAACATAATCTTGTTTAAGCAAAACATTGAAAATAAACATCAACTAAAAAAGCTTTGCGACGATATCCAACAGCTTGTTCAAAGCGAACTTTCGATACCGGCGTTTATATCTATCGACCAAGAGGGCGGAATGGTCACACGGCTGTCGGGTGACTGTTCCAACGTTCCGGGAGCAATGGCAATTGCCGCAACAGGCGATAAAGATTACGCATATCAAGCGGGGCTTATAACCGCAAAGGAACTTTTGGCTTTGGGGGTTAACTTTGATCTTGCGCCGTCGCTTGACGTTAACAACAACCCAAATAACCCTGTTATCGGCGTGCGTAGCTATGGAGACAGCGCGAAACAAGTTTCTGATTACGGCATAGAGATGATACGGGGTTTAACGGACGGCGGAATTTTAAGTTGTATAAAACATTTTCCGGGACACGGAAACACTAATGTTGATAGCCACTTGGGTCTTCCTACAATCGATTTTACATATCAAGAGATAGAAAAGCTTGAACTTGTTCCGTTTAAAAACGCTATACAAGCGGGCGCGCAAAGTGTTATGATGGCGCATATATCATATCCTAAAATTGAAAGCGACGGCATACCGGCGACGTTTTCTAAAGTTTTTATCCAGGATATTTTGCGCGACAAAATGGCTTTTGACGGGCTTATAATTAGTGATTGTATGGAGATGCAAGCGATTCAAATAAACTACGGAACGCCAAACGGCATAGTACGTGCGGTTGGCGCCGGCGTAGATATTGCGTTTTGTTCCCACACGGCAGAACTTGCGAAACAAAGCATTTTGGCTATCGAACAAGCTGTTGAACAAAACGTTATAACTGAAAAAAGTCTCGACCAACATATCGAGAGAATTTTGGATTTTAAACAGAGATATATTAAACCAAACGATAAACAAAGCCTTGATATTGTAGGCCAAAAACAACATAAAGATAAGATAAACGAGATACTCGAAAAAAGCTTTTGTCTATATGGTGACGTCGAGTCGTTCGAGATGGGGAATAATCCTGTGTTTATAAGCTGTGTGCCGTACAACGCAACGGGAGCAACAACGCTTGATCAAAACGCCCTATCGTTTGCAAAACATCTTTGCAAAAAGTTTGGCGGAACGTATATACAAAACAGCTCTAATCCGACAAAAGACGAGATCGAAAGAATTTTTGCAAAAACAAAGGGCGCAACTTCTATCGTTTTCGGAAGCTATCAAGCGCATTTAAACAGCGGACAAACCGAGCTTGCAAACGCTATTGCACAAAAAAAATTGCCTATGCTTTGTGTTGCGCTTAGAAATCCCTATGATTTAATCGAGATGCCGAAACTCGCAATGAAGGTGGCGGTGTTTGAATATACCGAACAGTCGTTAATAGCGCTTGAAAAGATAGTTTCAAGCGAGAAAAAGCCAAGCGGAAATATGCCGATAACTCTTTAGTTTAATGAGAAATTAGAAGTTAAGGATTTATGTTAATAGTATAATTTAGCTGTTTAGTTAGAAATGGTTTGCCTTGTCCTTGTACTCAAATTAGTCATACAAAACGAATCGTGGCGATAAGCTTATAAGTTAGTTAGATTAATCGTTTTTATGTTTCGTTTAATCAAAAAAAACATACCAAAAAAGGAGCAATTGAAAAAATGCAGGATATGTTAGTACACCTTAGGAAAGTTCCGTCAAGCACAGATATAATAGAAAAACTAAAAACGGAAGATATAAGAATAATTCGCGCCCTCGCTCCGGACAAAGTTCGGGTGCTTGAATGGATAAAAACAAACTCTTCTGTTTTGGCATATGGCGAAGCGGACGCTTGTTTTTCCAACACGCCGACAAGCCTTTTTTTGGCGGTTAAGGATAAAAATATAATTGGCTATGCGTGCTACGACGCTATTGCGCCAAACTTTTTCGGGCCCACACGGGTTTTGGAAGAGTTTAAAGGAAAAGGAATAGGTAAGGCTCTTTTGTTGCGGTCGCTTGAGGCTATGCGTGACGGCGGTTATGTATACGGCATAATCGGCGGGGTAGGTCCTGCCGAGTTTTATACAAAATGTGTCGGCGCAACGTTAATCGAAGGTTCGACCCCCGGCATATATGAAGACATGTTGGGCAAGGAATAGTCTGTGATTAAACGAGGGAAGATGGAAAGATATTATGTTGGCGTAGACGGCGGCGGAACAAAGACGGTTTTAGTTGTTATCAACCAAAATTGCGACGAGGTCTACAGAACAGTTGGCGGAACGATAAACATAAATGGAGTGGCGACAGCTACCGCCAAACAAAACCTACAAGACATTTTAAAACAAATTCCGTTTAAACAAGATATCGTTAGCGGATGTTTAGGCATAGCCGGAATAAGCAACGCAAAAACGCTTGAATTTTTAAATGACATGAAAAATTCTGGCGATTTTCCTTGCGAATTTAGTTTTGTCGGCGACCATGTAACAGCGCTTAAAGGCGCGCTCCTTGAACAAGACGGGGTTTTGCTTATCTCGGGGACAGGATCTATCTGTGTCGGACAAAGCAAAGACGGCGAGTATATTCGCACCGGAGGAATGGGTCATCTTATAGACGATGTTGGAAGCGGTTATGCAATAGGCCGCGATATACTTTCGGCAGTTGTACAAGCTAATGATGGACGAGCGCAAAAAACTTCGCTACAAGCCGACGTGTTTAAGGCGCTTGATATATCGTCTATCGAACAACTTGTTCAATTTGTCTATAACCCCGAAAGATCCAAAAAAGACATAGCTTCGCTTGCAAAACTTTTGCCGGCTAACTATCAAAAACGCGATAAAGCGAGCGAACAAATTCGTGACAAAACGGCTAATGACCTTGTGTCGCTTTGCGAGGCACTTGTCAAAAGGCTTGGGCTTGAAAACGGTTTGGTTGCGCTTTCGGGAAGCATTATACAAAAGGACGACGGAATTCGAGCGTCTTTTGAACAACGCTTAAACGACATATTGCCAAACTTTAAAACGGTTATACCAAAACAAGACGCCGCATATGGCGCAGCGGTTATAGCGTTTGATAAATCGAAAAAAGATAGTTGATTATATTAAAAAAGAGCCACGACAAACTTTGAATGTTTGCCGTGGCTCTTTTTACTATGCTAATTTTATCAAATCTGATTATCTTTAGATGTTTATGTCCTTACAATCATCTTGCCAATAGCCTTTGTCGGGCAACCGGCAACACATTTGTCGCAACCTGTACATTTTTCATGGTCGATGTAGGCGAAGTTGTCTTTCATAGTGACTGCGCCAAACTCGCAAACCCTAAAGCATTTCGTACAGCCTATGCAACCGTTTGAACAGGTCTTCCGAGTCAAAGCGCCTTTGTCCGCGTTAACGCAAAGAACAACGGCGGTCTCTTTCATAGGTCTTATCTCGATAATGTTTTTCGGACATACCTTTGAACACATTCCACAGCCTGTGCAGTTTTGTTTGTCGATAACCGCAACGCCGTTTTCAACCACTATCGCGTCAAAAGCACAAACCGTTTTACAGT
>CAYJFO010000094.1:0-7076 GCA_964369645.1 uncultured Oscillospiraceae bacterium
TTTTTTCAATAGGGGTTTTTCGACAGTCTGACCACAGCTTTTGCTGTGGTTTTTTGTTGCGCCAAAAATTAAGCGTTGGTAGTTTATCTAGAATATAAAAACCATTGTGGGAAAAGATAACGATAACATGAAAGTTGGAGGTTATAACAATGTCATCTAACATGAATATCAAAAATAAAGAGTATCAAAAACTTTGTGACCAAGCAACGCCTAAACCGCCGTATATAAAAAACGTTGTGCTCGCTTTTTTGTTTGGCGGAACAATCTGTGTATTTGGGGAGCTATTAAACTATCTTTATTTAGATGTTGCACAGTTTGAAGAGCAACAAGCAAGCCTTCTTGTTTCGACAACGCTAATAGCGATAGCAGCGTTGTTGACCGGCATAGGCGTGTATGACAAGATGTCACACTATGCCGCCGCAGGAACAATGGTTCCGATAACGGGCTTTGCAAACGCTGTTGCGTCGGCGGCGGTCGAGTTCAAGACGGAGGGCTTTGTTTTCGGAACGTCGTCCAAGATTTTTTCAATCGCAGGTCCCGTCATAGTTTTTGGAACGTCCGCTTCGTTTATCTTGGGGGTGGTCTATTGGCTAGTAACAATGATATGAAAAGTTTAGTAAAAAGAAACGGTGACACGGTTGTTTTTGAGAACAAACCTTTTGTTGTCGCGTCCGAAAGTTTTGTTGGAAAAAAAGAAAAAAGCGGTCCGCTTCATGAATATTTCAAACATTATCAAAACGACACGGTTTTTTGTAAACAAACATATGAACAAGCGGAAAGCGAACTTGTTAAACGCGCGTTTGAACTTGCGACAAAATCGCTTAAACAAAAACCTGAAATTGTTTTTTGTGGGGATCTTCAAAACCAATGTGCCGCAACAACGTTTGGGCTTAGAGAAAGCGGCATTGCGCATGTTGGGTTGTATGGGGCGTGTTCGACGATGGCCGAATCGTTGGCGCTCGCCTCAAACTTTGTTGCTTGTTCGGTGTATGACTCGGCTTGTGCGCTGGCATCAAGCCATTTTTGCACAGCGGAACGTCAGTTTCGAACCCCTCTTGAGTATGGGGGTAGGCGAGTTCCTCCCGCCCAGTGGACCGCTACAGCCTCGGGATGTGTCGTTGTTTCAAGACAAAAACCAAATGACAAAGCGGTTACTGTGGACGGATTTAGGTTTGGAAAGATAGTCGATTTTGGTATATGCGACGTAAACAATATGGGTGGCGCAATGGCTCCGGCAGCAGCAGATAGCTACATCGGATTTTTCGACGAATCTAAAACTTCCCCCGACGACTACGACTTTATTGTGACGGGAGATCTCGGAAAGGTTGGGAGTAGACTGTTTTTGGAACTTATGTCGAAAAACGGATATGATGTCCACAACCATCTCGATTGTGGGTTGTTAATCTTTGATGTTAACGAAAAAGGTGTAAATTCTGGTGGCTCGGGCGCGGGGTGTAGCGCGGCGGTTTTGGCGTCGTATTTTATCCCGAAACTTCAAAACAAAAAGTTTAAAAAAATAGTGTTTGCTGCAACGGGGGCGCTTATGAACGTCACGACGTTTCAACAAAAACAATCGATTCCATCGATTGCCCACATCGTTGTTTTATCTGCAAATTAAATTAGGAACTTTTCCCATACAAGCTTGTGCTATTTGTTGATTTAGCAGAATGAATGTGATATAATAAAAAACAATTGACATGTTACAAATTAAAAGGAGAAAATCGTTTTATCGCTTTTCTAAAACAACAATAAACAAATACTTTTAATTATTCTTCCACCTTTTTTACGTGTGGATAATATTCCAAAAAGGAGCATAGACAATGAACGATCCGAACAACAAAGGGTTTGTGTTTAAGGCAGGGGAATCTCTTCCTCCTGTTCCCGTTCCGCCCACCCCGATTAACCAACCTACAAACCCCGTGCCCGTGCCGTCGACGTCAACAATGCCGACGTTGCCGACGCCAGAGGTAGCTGCTGTCCCCCCAGTAATGTCGGGGCAGGTTCAAACTCCTATAAGCAACACGCCTGTAACAAACGGAGTTGCCCCGTCAATTCCGTCACAATATTCAACAGCTAGCGTCGCGATACCGACGCCGTACGCCGGTTCGTTGCCGCCGCCCACGCCGGTTGTTTTGCCGTCCTCGGCCCCCGTGTCAAACGCGGCGACTTTGTCGGCTCAACCGATCTCAACGACAGTTGCTGTTCCGACTATGTCAACAAGCCCTTCGACAGGTCAAGGGCCGATAGTCTTTAAAGCTTCTTCAGCCACTAAAAAAGAAGACCCGGCCGAAAAACCACCGGTTGAAAAGGAGACAAAACAAGACGATTCAGAAGTTAGAATCTCGCGTTCACGAAAGACCGCCCCACCGCCAAAAGGACAGGTTTCTAAAAGCAAAATGGGAAAAAAATCAAAAAAAGGAATTGCGATTGGTGTTTTATTTGCTGTTGTGTTTCTTGCTTTTGCAGGTTTATTTGTATATGGATACAGTTATTTTTACGGTCCGGAACGCAGAGCGGTTGCTTCAGAAGGACAGGTATACCTTGCGGACAGCCAAGCTACCTTTATGCTATATTTTACCCATCCGGCGCTTAAATCCGGAGACACAATCCAAGTATCAACTTCGTTTGAAGTTGATATAAACGAAGAATTCAGAGGTTTTCTTTCGCTTCCGCTTGTTAACATAACAAACGCCGGCGGAACGGTCACATTTAAAAATGGGTCACTACTTATGACGAGCGCGCGCAAAGACAACATAATGATGGACGGCGCCGTGTTCGACGGAACTAAACTTTATGTCGAAGCCCCCGAGGCATCGCTCAACCTTATGTCGAGCGTAGACCAATCGGACATAAACGTAGCCCAGCTTAACGGCACAGCACACAACAACGGATTTGTAGCCAACGTTGTCGGGATTAAACAGAATATAACGATTAACATAACAAACCAAACGCAAAGCCAACTAGACGGACAACGCGTTGAATTTTTGACCGACATGTTTGCTATTTCGGGCGGAAACGTCATGTCGCTTGACTTTGCCCCCGGCGAAACGGTGAGCGTTGAGCTTTCAACCGTTGCGGTTGCGGGCGGACATGGAACTATCAAAGCTATTGGATATGACACAAGCGGAGCGATAGTTGTGTCGGGCGAATCGGCGGACATAAGCATAGCCGGCGAAGGATACTATGCCGGAGACCTTAACACACACACCGCGTTGAGCGGTTCGGAATATCAAGGCGTGCTTGAAGACAACGTAACGTATGGTTACGACAACGGCCTAAGCTTTATAGCGAGCGTCGAGACCAACGGATATGGAAACGAGATATCCCAATCCGACGTCAACGCTTTAACCGGTTCAAACAACGCATTTTTACAGATACCGACACTTATGGTTGGCGCAAACACCACCACAAGAAAGATTATTGCGCTCAACTACTCTGACGCACTAGACATGCCGGCTAGCAACTATCACATAGCGGCGGAGTCGTGGTATCTTTTGCAAAACGCCGTCGATCAAATAACGTCGCAAGGCGGGGTTGCGGTTATTCCGCATCCGTTTGGATATAACAACGAAAGTCTATACGTTCAACAGATTGAAAACAAAACCACAGGCGAGATTATCGACGTTATAATGAGCGGTATTGAAGAAAGCATGAACCAGATTAAAAACACAAGCGGTGTCACGGCTTTCGATCTTCTTGATAATACAACGAGATCTGATTACAGCGAATTTAACATCGCAAGAAATATCTGGGACAACATCAATTCAAGAGGCGCTACTAAGATGTTTGTAACGGGAAGCAGTAACGAACTAACGAGCGACCTTGTTGGTTGCCGTTTTATAAAAGGCTATATGCCTACGCTTTCGGAATATGGCGTTACACAACTTGTACAAAGCGGAAATTTCTTTGCTTCAAATGGTCCGGAACTTCGTTTCTCTCTTGGTGGGGCGATTATGGGTGAAGAGGTGTTTATCCCGGCAGAGGGAGAGCTTTTAACGCTTAAAGTTTCGACATATGACACCGTTCCGCTAACTTCGATTAAAGTATTGCGTTTCCCGATAACGGGAGCGATAGAGGAGCTTTTCCCCGAAACAGTTGTAGAACTTGACCTTTCAGGACAAGGGTTGTACAGCTATACGTTAGAACAAGAACTTCTCGCTTTGCCCGACTGTTACTATCGTGTTGAGGTTACAAGCGAAACAGCACAGATGTATAACGACATTGGAATGGCATTTAGCAACCCTATTTGGGTTAGCGAGTCGTCCGAAGGAAGCATTCTTCCGAACAACGCTTCGATTAAGTCGCTTGAATACAATGTATCGGGAGCACTTATGCCGACAGCAATCTTTTTCGGTTCGAGCTTCAACACAGAAATTATGGAAAACGCCGCGGGAGTTAAGTATATAGACGAGAGCGGAAAGTTTACACCAAGTGCGATAGAAATTGATGCATATGGCGCAGACGTAAGCGTTAGTTACCATCCGTCGGGAAGTGATGTCTTGGCGGACTATGTAACGGTTCGTGTTGCAGCGGCAGACGGAACGGCGCACGTTGAAAAGATGTATATCGTTAACGGATAACTGTTAAAAAATTAAATAATTTGAAAAGCAACAAAACCGCCGATTTCGGCGGTTTTGTTGTTGCTGCTTTTATGTTTATACAATTTTATGAATAGTTTTTTGTCATTACATAAACAAAGACACGGCGCAATAGACAAGCAACAAAGCCATAACTGCGTTTGTAATTTTGGCGTATTTCGAGAAAAGTATCTTAAAAAGTGAGCCAAATCCGGACCAGCAAAGCACACACACAAACCCGATAAACGCGAGAATAAACGCAAACCCAAGAAGCGCCACATAGTTTCCGTTAAAAAAAGGCAGAATATAGACCTGCATAGACATTATACAATATATATATATCTTTGGGTTTATAAACTGCAAAAGAAGCCCCGAGACAAACCCTGTCTTTGAATAGTTTTCTTCGATTTTATCGGAACTTTTAAAAGTCTTATACGCAAGATAAAGCATGTATGCCGCCCCCGCTATCTTCATTGGAGTTTCGATAATCGGAAGAAGCGACGAAAGCAAACTGCTTAAAAGGGTGCACGCAACCATAACGACTAAAAATCCGCCAAAGATCCCAAGATTGAACGGCAGGTTTTTTTTAAACCCAAGTTTGCTTGCATTTGACATCGACATGATGTTGTTAGGTCCCGGGGTAATCGCGGTTACTACGGCATATGTAAGAAAATTAGCTAGACTGAACATTTTTGTTGTTTCCTCTCTGACGGTGTGATATAATACACTAAAAGTACAGTATAGTACTATGTGATTATATTGTACTTTTATATCATTATATTGTCAAGAGGTTTTATGAATATAAATTTTTCTGTGGCTCAAAATATCAAAAACATACGAGAAAAGAAGAAATTAACGTTGGACGAAGCCACAAAGCTCACCGGAGTTTCGCGAAGTATGCTAGCACAGATTGAAAGAGGGGACGCTAACCCCACTGTGTCGGTGTTGTGGAAGATTGCAAACGGATATAAAGTGTCGTTTACTTCGCTTGTCGAACAAAGCGATGGCGGGGAAACCGAGACGGTTATACTTGCTCAAAATGTTGTTCCTGTTTTGGAAAGCGATGGAAACTATATAAACTATCCTGTGTTTGGTTTTGACGAAAAAAAAGGCTTTGAAACATATAGAATTGTTATTGAGGGTGGCGGAAAACTTGTGTCGGACCCCCATCTTGTCGGGACCGAGGAGTATATAACGGTGTTTAGCGGAAGCGTTAACATTAAGTTTTGTGACAAAAATTTTTTGCTTAAAAAGGGTGATGCGTTGCGGTTTTGTGCCGACGTTCAACATACATACATAAACTCCGGTTGCGACAGGTGTGAGTTGAGCATGATTATATACTATGGCGAAAAATAAATTAAAAAAAACGCTTGGCGCTCAGCCAAGCGTTTTTTTAAAATTTTTCGCCCAAGAGTTGTTTTGTGCTATTTATATAGGTTCGCCCCTTAACCGAACAATAAATGTTTAAGTAATAAATCCAAAAAACATCGCATTACTTCGCTATCTTTAAAACTAATGTGTCGGTTGCAAGGTCGAACGGTTTTCCGCTTTCGATACTTTGTTCAAAAACTATTCCCGATTCATAGAGAGCTATATCGACAACCTCAAGTTCAACGTTAAAATCAAACGTTTCGCTTAGGCTTTCGATCTCGATTATCACCTGTTCAAACTCTTGTTTTGTCATTCCGACATAGTTTTCAATCCTTATAAGATATCCCGTATTGTAGTATAAGATTATCTCGCTTCCGATATCAACAAGGCTGCCGGGGTCGATTGACTGACTGATTATTATGTCAAGATCTTTAGTCTCATCATATGTTTGCTCGATTCTAAAACTAAACCGAGCATCGTATTTGGTTTGAACTTGTTCGATAGTAAGGCCCACAAAGTTTGGAACAGATATCTGTTGTTGTGTTAAATCTACGTCGTTTTGTCCGGTTGCTACTGGGTTTTCGTTGGCACCAAACATGAAAAAACATATTGTTACGATTATTAAAAGAGAAACAGAAAGAATAGTTACAAGTTTAAGGCCAAATCCCGAGGTTTTTTCTTCCTGTTCTGTTGATGACGTTGCTGAACTTTCATTGCTGCGTTTTTGAAGCTCGCTTCCAATTTCAAGGGCGCTTTTTCCTTTGCCGGAAAATTTCGGGGGAACCGTCCTTGCGGCACTTTGGTCATACACATTGTCAAGCATCTGCTGGAAGTCTTCGGTGTTTTCGACCCTCGCGTCTTGGTTGACCATCATCCCTATGTAAAGCGTTTTTGAGACGTGGGGAGGAATCGTTTCCATTATCTCTGCGGCATTTTTCATATGGTCGTGGTGTAGCCGTTGGTCGGCTTCTTGAGGGGTTATTCCGGTTAGACATCGATAAATAACCGCCGAAAGTGAGTAGACATCGGTTGCCGGTGTTTGAAATTTTGCGGTTGAATATTGTTCGGGTGCGGCGTACCCGGGGAAAATCTTTGTCGCAAGATCTTTCCCTTTGGTTCTAACCGAAG
>CAYJFO010000095.1:0-7012 GCA_964369645.1 uncultured Oscillospiraceae bacterium
ATCTAATATTGATAAACTCCGCCTGGTGGCGGAGCTCATGGAAATACTACCTTAAACGTTTAGGTATTATGTTTGGAGGGTTTATGAAAAAAATCATCATACTAGTATTAACGTTAATTTTCACCGTTTCGATTGCACTTTTAGCAAACCAAGAGATAAACGAAGTCTCTTTTATCTCTATATTCATAATTCTTTTGTTTGTCGGAATAGTGACGTTTGTTGAAACAGATAGAAATCTTTTCGACATCTTTAACGAAACAAACATCGACAAAAAAACAATCCCCGATATTAAACTTGTAACAAACAAAAACATCGTCGATTCAAATTCAAAGCAAAATCTATTATTTGAAACCGCAAAAATCTCATATATAATAGCAAAACAAAACTATGGCAACGGTTCAAAAAAACCTATCTTTCCAATTATACACCAAGCCCAACGCATTATGGAGATTAACCACATCGCCACAAAAAGCCAGATTAGATACGCCGTTTTAAAGGCAGTCGAACTTTATTTTCCAAAAGACTTTTCCGATTTTAAAAAAGAGGTTTCGGTTAAAAACACTTAAACTTTTTCATATGGAACGGGGTTATCCGTTAAACCCAAAAGATAATCTACACTTATTTCGTATTGAAAATATGTATTTTACTTGATGTTGAAAATCCATGCCATTTGACTTTGTGTATATCCTTTGTCAATTCTTAAGTTTCTTATTCGTTCGTACTTTTATATCTTTAGTCTCAAACTTCATCACCTCGATTATTTTGACGATTTATGCTTAAATAATCGAGGTTTAACTATGTAAAAAAATATTAACCTAAAAATATTAAACAGTCATAAAAACAGTTGTTCAACTTCTGACTTCTGTTCCTTTTTGCTTCTCGTTGTTATGAAACGTCTTTATCTTTTCAATGTCTTTCACGACAAGTTTATAAAACAACTCCTCGACAATCTCGCTTGTTAACGTTTGATTAACTGAAAATCCAAATGTTTTGTTGGTTCGTTGTTTGGTAAAAAGTTCGCCGTTTTTTGTTAGCTCTATAACCCTTGAATTGTCAACAGAATAGTTCAAGTAGTCCTTCAAATGCCTTCGTAGGTTAATCGATGGCGCACAGTTAGACAAAATAAGATTAATAACGCCGGTAGACGTTATAAGCTCGGGCATAACCTCTGCTTCGATTTCGCTGTTAAATTTGGCATTTTCAAGGTTGTTAATCGCCTCTTCGTCAAGCCCGGTATAGCGCGTTATCATCCTTTTTTTAGGACTGTTTTCCCTAGTCGTTGTTTTGCCCAACATGTAGTCCGCCGAAACGTTAAAATAACTCGCTATCTTTTCAAGAGCAGTTATCTTTGGTTCGGTCGTTCCGCTAAGATATTTGCTAAGTTGGGCGTTTTGCAAACCTATTGCTTCTGCCAGTTTATATTGTGTTATCCCTTTCTTTTCAATCTCCGATTGTACAAGTTGTTGTAATCTTTCGTTGAAATTCCGCAATACATTTTGTTCGTCCATTTTCCTCACCTCATTAATTATATATTCAATTTGATTTTATTAAAGTTTAAAATAGGAAAATTTTCATATAGCTGTTTCTTTAATTAAATATAATAATCAAACTAAAGTCAATAGGAATTAAGTTTCTTTACAATATGTACATCAAACCGAAACAAAAACCGCCTTTCACGTCGAAAAAACGTAAAAAGCGATTTTCTAATCTTGTTTTATATCTAATTGTCAACTAGGGTGCCGGTATTGCGTCTACCCCAATTACATCGATCCACTCGTTTATCTCGGTTCCACCATCTTGAGAATATCCGGCTAGCGCTATCTGGCCGTTTAGTGTGTTTATATGAAAACAAAAACTTGTATTGTTTCCCACTTCAGATTGAGCATCTCCTATTTCTCCAACAGCTCCCGAACCTGTGAAATCGGTTTGGAGCCCGTCTGCGCCCATTATGCTTATAATCATCTCTTGAAGATGCTTAAGCGAAGATGAATCTTCAAGCCCCGGATATTTTCCCGAAAACTCCGAAACCCTTACAGCTTGCGGAGCTCTTATATAAAGTTTTCCGCCATAATGCGCAGGGTCTGGACCGTTACCCGTAGCCCATAGAACCTCGATTAAAACTCCGGACGGAACATTGCTTTTCGGGTCGGCAACAGCAACCGTCGCCGCTCGCATAAGATTTGTTGCAGCCTGTAGATCGTTCGATTGCCTCGCCCTTTCGACATATCTAAGATATTGCGGGGCTAAAACTGCCGCAAGCACAGCGATTATCGCGACCACTATTATAAGCTCTACAAGCGTAAAGCCTTTGTTATTGTTTTTTTTCATTAATAAACCTCTTAATATAATAAAAGCTAATATATTCTTTATCATGAAAATTATAAATAAACACAAACAACAAGTCAACATTTTTAATATGAAAAATCGGTTAATTTTTTCGCAAAAAACGAGAAATTCAACCGATTTTATCCAATTATTCTAATCTACCGCAATTATTCTTCATTTTTTCTGTTTTTTCTATCTTGAAAAAATAGAATACCAATGTATAAAACATCTACATCATTAGTTCAAAGCATAGATTCGAAGCGTTTTCCATCTTTTCAATACTTAGTTGTTCATTAGTTGTGTGGACCTTCTCCATTCCTACGCCGAGGTTAAGCGTTTCTATTCCGTTAAGGTTATAGATATTCGCATCGCTTCCGCCGCCGCTCTTTTTGCATTCGGGAGAAAGCCCTAGTTTTTTTGCGGCTTCCGCCACCTTTTGAACCAACGGGAAATCGTCCTCAAAGTTATAGCCAAGATAGCTCGTAGCGACGGTGTGTTCAAGCGTAGCGCCAAACTTTTTACAAGCTTGTTCCATACACTCGACTATATGTTTTGTATGTGCTTCAAGTTTTTCTGTGCTTCGACTTCTAACTTCAAGTTCAAGTATAACCCTTTCGGTTACGATGTTTGTAGCTCCGCTTGCAGAAAACGTTCCGATGTTACACGTCGTTTCAAAGTCCACGCGTAAAAGCTTCATGTTGGAAACGGCGTGGGCAGCGACTTCAATTGCCGAAATTCCGGCTTCCGGTTCAACTCCTGCGTGGGCTTTTTTGCCTATGATAACGGCAGAAATCTTGTTTTGTCCCGGTGCTCCCGTTATGATATATTCGGGGCCTCCGCTTGAATCGAGAACTATGCCACTTTTTGATTTAATACGGCTGTACTCAAGATTTTTAGCTCCATACATTCCGCTTTCTTCGCGTACCGTTATAACCGCTTCAACCGTTCGATGTCCGCCCTTGGCTTTTGCCGCTTTCATAGCTTCCATTATTGCGGCTATTCCGGCTTTATCGTCTCCGCCAAGAATTGTGTCGTCTCCCGAGCGTATATATCCATCGTCGTCTACACGTGGTTTAATTCCTTTTCCGGGAACAACGGTGTCCATGTGCGAACTGAACATAATTGGGTCTTTTGCTTCATCGCCTTTGAGCGTTGCATATACGTTACAACCTGTGGTTTTTGCAACTTCTTTTATATCATCGGTATACACGTCGCAGCCAAGAGCTTTAAAATCCTCGACGAGACGCTTTGCCATCTCGCCCTCGTCGCCCGTTTCGCTGTCGATTTGAACGTATGCCATTAAACGATCTATTAAACTTTGTCTATCAATATTGCCCATATAAAACTCCTTTTTGTTTTTTATTATACTACATAATTATTTAAATATTTAATTAACAAAACGGGGGCGCAATACGCCCCCGAAAACAGCAATCTGCTGTTTGGTTATATTTTTTTAAGCTCCAAGTACGTAGTAGATACTTGTGTCAACACCTATCGGAGCGCCTATGAGCAACCATATAACCATTATGATTGTCCAAGCAATTAGGAAGCAGATGCTATACGGAAGCATAGTAGCCGTTAAAGTTCCGATACCTGCTTTTTTATCATATTTTTGAGCGGTTATAACTATAATCGCAAAATATGTCATTAGCGGGGTGATGATGTTTGTCGAGCTATCGCCGATACGGAAAGCAAGTTGTGCAAGTTCCGGAGAGTAGCCAAGCAACATGAACATTGGAACGAAAACAGGAGCCATGATGTTCCATTTTGCGGACGCTGAACCCATGAATAGGTTGATAAACGCCGAGAACAGAACGAAAAGAACCATGATAGGAATGAGCCCGAGTTGAATACTTTCAAAGAAGTTTGCGCCGTTGATAGCAAGGATTGTGCCAAGTTTAGAATACGAGAAGTATTGGATAAACTGTGCAGAAACGAATGCCAACGCAATATATCCGCCCATTGTTGCCATCGATTTTCCAAGCGCTACGCAAACGTCTTTCGAGCCTTTACCGAACTTGTTTGTCGTTTTGCCAAAAGCAATTGCAGGAAGGAAGAAAAATAGCATTATGAGGATAACAACGCTGCTGATAAGCGGCGAAGTTGGTCTGCCGAGGATTTCGCCGTTTTCGTTACGCATAAACGAGTTAGCGGGGATTGTTATAGCAACCAAAATAAGAACGAAGACCAACATAACGATACCAGCGTTGCGAAGACCTTTTTTCTCTGCGTCTGTGATTTCGCCAAGGCTTTCGTCTTCTGCGTCGTTAAGCGTGCCGTCATATTTTCCGAGACGTGGTTCAACAATTTTATCGGTTATCCACCAACCAAGTAACGTAATTACAAAGGTTGAGAATGCCATGAAGTAGTAGTTACCCATTACGTTAACAACATAGTTAGGATCAATTATCGAAGCCGCTTCTTGCGATATACCGGCAAGTAGTGGGTCGAGTGTACCAACTAAGAGGTTAGCGGAAAATCCGCCCGATACGCCGGCAAATGCTGCGGCGATACCAGCCATTGGGTGACGACCATATGCTCTGAAGATCATAGCGCCAAGTGGAATAAGAACAACATAACCTGCGTCCGAAGCGATGTTGGACATAACGCCCAAGAACACAACAACGGGGGTTATTATTCTTTTTGGTGAAACTTGAACAGTGCGTTTCAAAAGCGCGTTCAAAAGTCCGCTTTGTTCTGCAACGCCAACACCAAGCATAGCAACCAAAACGGTTCCAAGAGGCGCATACGTTGTGAAGTTGTTAACAGCAGATGTGAGCATCCACGCTATTCCTTCACCGGTAAACAAGCTTACAGCGGTTACGGTTGTTTCTTGAAGCTCTCCACCACTTACAAGCATACCTGTTGCGGAAACACCAAGAGCCGCACACACTGCTGAAATAATTGCAACTGCTGCTGCAAGCATTCCAAAAAGCGCGATAGGGTGCGGAAGTTTGTTTCCGACACTTTCAACGAAGTTCAGAAACCCTTTCTTTTTTGCGGGGGATAGATTGTTTTCAGACATACAAAGTTCCTCCTATACGACAGTGAAATTTTTTAAAATATCTGCCGAATAAAATATTTATTTTCAACGTGAACGATATCTCATTACATACATAAATCGACAATATTCACATTGAGTAGTATGATTATCTTATATTTCGCACAAAATGTCAACTGATTTTATGCAAATGTATTAAAAAAATATTTTTTCATTCATAAAATGTTCACAATTGCTAGATTAATAAAGTTTTTTTGTTCAAAACGTTCACTAATCATTACAGCCTCCCCAACCATACGGTCAATGCTATTTTGACTTAAAAAAATTTAACCAATAAACTTTAATTAAACTTTAGAAAATTCTTGCTATTTAAAAGGATTTGTGGTATATTAACTAATGTTATATATTTTGGAGGTAGAATATGAGCCCAATTGAAATTATTGCAGGTGTTACCCTTTTAATAAGTTGTATTATAATCATCATCTTGGTTATGCTTCAAAGCAGCAAAGGAAGCGGCCTTTCGGGCGCTATCGGTGGCGGCTCGTTTAACGACGCACGCGGAAAAGCAAAAGCAAACGATGCTAAACTTGCACGACTAACAAAGATTTTTGCGATTGTCTTTTTTGTCATTACGCTTGTTGTTAACGTAGTATCTTTAATCGGCTAGATTTAAGGTTTTGTCTTTCAACAGTTTAATTACAAAGCGATTTCTATAAAACATTATTATTTTTATAGAAAATTTATTAAACTAATAAAGCCCACTGGTTAAACCAGTGGGCTTTATCGCGTCTATAAACGCATGAGTACGATTTTACATCTTACCATTGAATCAATTGCTTGCGTTTGCCCGTTATTCGGACGTACGGTAATTCAAAAAGACGGACGTGGCAGCCATGTCCCTACAATGACTTGCTTTTTGTCTTTTATAGTATATAATAAATGCTTATTTTATAACGCCTTTTTTAAGGATATAGTTCGCATAAAGTGCTTTTTCACCAGTTTGAACGATACAATAGCAATCGGCGGCATGATCATAAAACTTAAAACGTTCAATGTGTTGAATCGCGTCTTTACCACGCTCGTCGAATTCGGCTATTATATCGACATATTCTCCCCAGATAGGTGTCTCGACTGTGTCTCCCGGAACCTTTTCCATAAGTTTGACAGGGCTGTCGACATAAGTGTCAAGCGGCATAAGCGTTAGTATCGCTTTCATTATGTCTGTTCCGCTGTGTCCGTCGGCACGTACAATAATAGCACCCTTTTGTTTTGCGAACTGTGCGCCGGGAAAGTTTCCGTCCCCTATACAGATTTCGCTTCCGTGCCCCATCTCTTGCAGAACTTTCAAAAGTTCCGGCGATATAATACTTGGAATTCCTTTTAACATGTTGTTATCTCCTTTAATTTTTTATTATTTTATCATTAAATCGCTAAGGTGTAAATTGCAAATAATAGAGGCTATATAAATAATCTTCACCTTCGGTGAAGCTATTGGAAATACTTCTTGCCTTGCTTCGCTCGGCATTTTGCACCGTTGGTGCAAAAACGTAGTATTTCTTGTATTTTAAGCTACATCTAATATAAATAATCTTTACCTGCGGTAAAGATTATTTATATTTAATAGCTCCACAATAGGTGGAGATTATGCCTCCGACTAGCTCCGTCTTATGGCGGAGGTTGTGGTCG
>CAYJFO010000096.1:0-6961 GCA_964369645.1 uncultured Oscillospiraceae bacterium
GCAACAGCCGGAAACAACCGTCTTGGCGGCGACGACTTTGATCAAAAGGTTATAGACTATCTCGCAGACGAATTCAAAAAAGACACCGGAGTGGATTTAAGACAGGACAAAATGGCGCTACAACGTCTTAAAGAAGCAGCCGAAAAAGCAAAGATCGAGCTTTCAAGCGTTGCATCGACAGCTATCAACCTTCCGTTTATAACGGCAGACGCTTCGGGCCCGAAACACCTTGACTTAACGCTTGCAAGATCTAAATTCGACGAACTCACAAGCGACCTAGTTGAAAAAACAATGGCTCCAACACGTCAAGCGCTTAAAGACGCAGGACTTGACCCGTCTAACCTCGACAAAGTTTTGTTGGTTGGTGGATCAACTCGTATTCCGGCAGTTCAAGAAGCTGTTAAAAAACTCATCGGAAAAGAAGCTTTTAAAGGAATCAACCCCGATGAATGTGTTGCTATTGGCGCCGCTATCCAAGGCGGAGTTTTGGGCGGAGATGTTAAAGGACTTTTGCTTCTTGACGTAACCCCGCTTTCGCTTGGAATCGAAACCGAAGGTGGAATTAACACAAGGATAATCGAAAGAAACACGACTATCCCAACCAACAAAAAACAAGTTTTCTCGACGGCGGCAAACGGCCAAACCTCGGTTGAAATACATGTTCTTCAAGGCGAACGCGACCTTGCAAAAGACAACAAAACGCTTGGCATGTTCCACCTTGACGGAATCCCCCCAGCACCGCGCGGAGTTCCCCAAATCGAAGTTGTGTTTGACGTAGACGCAAACGGCATCGTACACGTTTCGGCAAAAGATCTTGGAACAGGTAAAGAACAAAAAATCACAATTACAAGTTCGACAAACATGTCAAAAGACGATATCGAGAAAGCTGTTAAAGACGCAGAACAGTTTGCGGAAAGCGACAAAAAAGCAAGAGAAGAAATCGAAACCAAAAACTCGGCAGATACCGCAGCGTTCCAAGCAGAAAAACTTATTGAAGAGCTCGGCGACAAGATAACCGAAGAAGAAAAAGCCGATATCCAAGCAAAGATAGACGCGGTTCGTGAAGCGATTAAACAAGACAACATCGAAACCATCAAAACAACAAAAGAAGATCTTGAAAAGAAACTCTATGAACTTTCGGCAAAACTCTATCAACAAGCGGCTCCGGCAGAAGGCGCTCCCGAACAAGGAACAGAGGGCGGCGCGGCTCCCGACGACGGCGTGGTTGACGCAGACTACACCGAAGTAGAGTAACGTTTTGGCTAATGGCTAACCAAGTTTATTAAGATGGTGTAGGCAGAACGTTACAACGTTCGTCCAATCATCATTCAAAATTAAATTTAGAAAGGGCGGCAATGCCAACTTTGTTGACAATTTATCCGCCCTACTACAAATCGACTATAAGTCGACAATCGACTATAAGTCGACCATAAAATGAAACATTCCGCTTTTGCACAAACGTTAAATTGTTTGTGCAAAAGCCATGATTAATATAAAGGGGCTTTATAATGGCTCAAAAAAGAGATTACTATGAGGTTTTGGGTGTTAACAAAAACGCTTCGGAACAAGAGATTAAATCCGCATACCGCAAAAACGCAAAGAAATATCACCCAGACTTAAATCCCGACGACAAGGTTGCGGAGGAAAAGTTCAAAGAACTTTCGGAAGCGTATGA
This sequence comes from uncultured Oscillospiraceae bacterium, assembly GCA_964369645.1. GTDB lineage: Bacteria > Bacillota > Clostridia > Oscillospirales > Ruminococcaceae > CAYJAY01. The sequence goes on from CAYJFO010000096.1 coordinate 1,676, forward strand.
AGTATTGTCGGACGGAACAAAGAAACAACGCTATGACCAATTCGGACACGCGGGGGTAGACCCGTCGTATGGCGCCGGAGGGGGATATGGCGGTTTTGGTGGTTTTGGCGGTTCCGCCGGAGGAATGGAATTTGATCTTGGCGACATATTCGGTTCTATTTTTGGTGATGGTTTTGGCGGAGGACGTTCGTCGAGAGCTGCAAACCCCAACGCACCTAAAAAAGGTTCGGACATAAGAATATCGATTCCGCTAAGCTTTATGGAGGCGGCGAAAGGTTGCGTCAAGACGGTTCAAGTTAATGTGATGGAAAACTGTCCCGATTGTTCGGGAACGGGCGCGGCAAAAGGAACAAGCCCGACCATTTGTTCCGATTGTGGCGGACGTGGGTTTAACTATGTCCAACAACGAACGATGTTCGGAACGATGCAAAGTACCCAGCCTTGTAAAAAGTGTAACGGCAAGGGTAAGACAATCGAAAAGAAATGTTCCAAATGTATGGGTGACGGACGTGTTAAAACCAATCGCCGTCTCGAAGTCAAGATTCCGGCAGGAATCGACGACGACCAAAGCTTGCAAATAAGGGGTAGGGGAGACGCCGGAGTTAACGGAGGATCTTCGGGTGATGTTATCGCCGTAATATCGGTTCGCCCTGATATCTTGTTTGAAAGACGACGCTTCGATGTACTTGTAACGGTTCCGCTGACGTTCTCGGAAGCAGCTCTTGGAATTAAAATGGAGGTTCCGACGGTTGAAGGCAAGATAAGCCTTAACATACCGGCAGGAACGCAAAGTGGCGCTATCTTCCGCCTTAAAGAAAAGGGTATCCAATACCTTAATGGTCGCGGAAAGGGCGACTTGTACGTAACGATAAACGTTGAAGTTCCGAAAAAACTTTCACGAGATCAACAAGCGGCACTTTCAGCATTTGAAAAATCGCTTAAAATCGACAAAAACTACGAACAAAGAAAAAGCTTTGAAGACCGCATGAAAAAGAGTATATAAGAAAAGAACTTTGCGACAAAATTCGCAAAGTTCTTTTTTGTGTTTTAGACTAATTTAATATGACAACTAGTTTTTAATCGTTTGCACCGGCGCCGTTAAATTCTGCTTAAACGTTCCCTTAACGGAAGTATCGCGGACGGAGAAACCGAAAGCTCGTCCACACCAGCTTTTACAAAAAACTCTGTCATCTCTTTGTCGGCGGCAAGCTCTCCGCAAACCCCAACCCAGATGCCGTGTTTATGTGCGTTTTTACATGTCATCTCGATAAGACGTTTAACTGCCTCGTGATGGTCGTCACAAAAACATGAGATGCTTTCATTTTGCCTGTCGGTTGCTAGAGTGTATTGGATAAGGTCGTTTGTGCCTATGCTGAAAAAGTCTACCTCTTTTGCTAAAAGGTCGCTTATGACGGCGGCGGCAGGGGTTTCGATCATTATCCCAACCGAAAGATATTCGCTTATCTTGTGGCCTTCGCTTAAAAGTTCCGCCTTTACTTCTTTAATTATCTCTTTTGCCTTAACGACCTCTGAAACTGAGGTTATCATCGGCAACATTATGCTTATCTCGCCGTGGACCGACGCTCGATAAAGTGCTCTTAACTGGGTTTTGAACACTTCGGGACGGGTTAAACAAATTCTTATAGCACGCATACCCATAGCCGGGTTTTCTTCGTGGGGAAGGTTAAAATAACTCGCTTGTTTGTCTGCACCGATATCAAGGGTTCTTATAATTACCGGACGTCCCTCCATCTTTTCTGCTACTTTTTTATATGCACGGTATTGTTGCTCTTCGGTTGGATAGTCCTCGCTTTCGAGATACAAAAATTCGCTTCTGAAAAGGCCGATTCCCTCTGCGTCGTTTTCAAGTACCGCCTCGACATCGTTCGGTGAACCGATGTTAGCAAAAAGTTTTATGAGTTTTCCCGATTTTGTTGCGGTTTTCTTTCCTTTAAATCGACCTAACATCGTTGTAACGTCTTGTTGTTCTTTTTGTTTTGCTTTATATGACAAAAGCGTTTGCTCGTCCGGTTCGATAAAAACGTCCCCTGTGTCCCCGTCAAGAACTATCATCTTTCCATCGAGATCCCTTGTAAGATCGTCTTTAAGTCCAATAACCGCCGGAATTCCAAGCGTTCTTGCAAAGATTGCTGTGTGGGAATTTTTGCTTCCGTAGCTTGTTATAAGCGCTAGAGTTTTTGCGCGGTCGAACTGTGCCGTTTCGCTCGGTGTGAAATCTAACCCTGCGTAGATAAACGATTCTGTCACATGCTCTTGAGGAGTTTGTTTTCCTGTTAATATCTCGATAACTCTTATCGAAACGTCTTTGACGTCTGCCGCGCGTTCGCGCATGTATTCGTCCTCCATGTTTGAGAACATCTCTGAAAACTGTTTTGCCGTCTCGCTCACCGCGCATTCGGCGGTGATTTTTTCGTTTATAATAATTTCTTTTACGGTATCACAATAATCGAGGTCTTCAAGCATCATCTGGTGGATTTCGAACAACAACGAGTTTTGTTTTCCAAGCGAGTTTGCTGTAACAACCGCAAGTTCGCCTAGTTGAGTAACCGCCATTGCGCGGCTGCTTTCAAATCGTTTAATCTCGGTTTCTGTGTCGTCGGTGTGCTCAAGCGGCACGTCGATAACCCTTTCTTTTGGAAAATGTATCTTTGCTATGGCAACGCCGGAAGACACCCCTATACCCTTTAAAGTTAACATACACCTGTTTCCTTCCTAATTTTCTACTTTGATTCAAAATGTTGCAGTAGTATTGTTTCGGCTTCAGCGTTCCAAAGACCACCGTGTTTTTTAACGCTTTGATCTAATTTTTCGAAAAGTGGATCTGTTTTTCCTAGTTGCTCAAAGTCTGTAAGGGCTACTAGCGGCATGTCAAACTGGGTGTATCCCAAAATTTTTCCTGCCTTGATTTCGGGCAAGGTTGCCGTTACGTTTACTATCTCGGATAATCCACAAATATGGCTTACCATAACCGACGGACGTATTTTACCTTTGGACGAAAGTTCAAGCGCTTCTTTAAGGTCGTCTGTGTTACCGCCTGTGCTTCCCAAGATATGTGTCGAGATATAATGGACGTTGTAAAGGTTTATCTCGGCCGTAAAATCGCTGTTTGTGGGACCCGCGAAAAAGTTTAAACAACCGTCAAAAGCCATAAGTTTGTCGCCTAGTTCCGCAAGCGGTTTTATCGGAGCATATACAAAAACATCGTCGTATCCATTTCCTTCGCTAATATCTAATAGTTGTTGATACGGGTCGTCAAGATCGTTTGGATTTATATAATAAAGTTCAACGCCGTTTTGTTTAGCGAATTCGGGGGATATAAGTTGTTTTGCACGTTCAATTCTGCCGTTGTCAACGTCGGTTACGACAATTCGTTTCGGCCTGTTTCCGGCAACTATCGGATATTCGATAGCGCCAAGTCCCATAGGTCCACAACCGCCAAGTATCAAAACGTTTCCGCCTTCTTTGATTCCTTTGGAATGGTCATAGTTAACCTTGTTTGTGTGGTACATTATGTTATATCCACCGATTATGCAACTCATAGGTTCGCCGAGCGAAGCGTTAAAATAACCCTCTCCGTCGTAATGCAACAAACAACCGAGTTCCATAACCTCCTGCGGAATTATCGCATATGTCGCCGCGCCGCCAAAAAATTCATACGAATAACCGGGGGACGCGAGGCTTCCTTTATAGTTAAGTGCCGGCTGGAGCGCAAACCTTTCGCCAGGTTTGAATTGGTTAGCCCATTTCTCGCCGACCTCGACTATCTCTCCCGAAAATTCATGACCGATAATAATCGGGTTTGTATCGACATTTTTGGGGCAACGTTTATGTTGTTTCCCCTGTTTTAAAAGTTTATATGTAGACATACAAACGCTGTCCGTAATAATCTTAACTAATATTTCGTCTGATTTGATTTCGGGGAGTTCAAATTCTTCAACTCTAAGGTCATCAGCTCCGTACATTCTTATCGCTCTTGTTTTCATATCTAAATTAATTCCTTCCGTAAACTAAAATGTAATAGTTTCGAGTTTGACGCTTTGTTTAAGTTGTTCAACTAATTCTTTGGTTGGTGGGTTGGTTCCGCTTGTTGTAACCGCCCCCGCGCTACACGCCATTGCGAGTTTTGCGGTCTGTTCAAGCGAAAGCCCCAACTGCTTTGCACACGCCACCGCCGCAACCATGCTGTCTCCCGCTCCGACGGTTGACGCAACGACAACGTCTATAGGCGGCGAGTAGTACGCTTCGGTTTTCGTTATAAAAGCGGCTCCGTCTTTACCTTGTGACAAGGCGACAAACTCGACACCGTCTTTTATAAGCTGTCTGCAAACCGTGTACATCTCTTGCTTTGTCATATCTTTTTTGTTGCAAAATTCGATAAGTTCTTGATCGTTTGGTTTTATAAAGTTTGGATATTCTGATATCGCTTGTTTAAATTGTTCGCCGTCTGCGTCAAAAAGCACAAACGATCCTTTGTTTTTTAATTCTTTTATAAGTTGTTTATAAAAGTCGCGTGGAGCGTTTGCGTGGGTACTTCCCGATAAAACGAAGATAGCATCGCTCTTTGCAAACGACAAAAGTTTTTCGATAAGACTTTGCTGTTCTTGTTCTGTGACAACGACACCCGCTTCGTTAAGTTCAGTTATCCCAAAACTTTTGTCCAAAACTTTTGTGTTGGTTCTCGTGTTGCTTTGAACCATGACAAAATCATGTTTAATGTTAAGGTCGTCAAGTCTTGATACAAGTTCTCGTCCGCCGCTGCCTCCGCAAAAACCGGTAGCCAACGTTTCAATCCCTAGAACTTTCGCCATTTTGGAAACGTTAATTCCTTTTCCTCCGGCGTCCACCGTCGTAGAGGTTATTCGGTTTAACCCGCCCGGTTTAAGCGTTTCGATCGCAACCGTTTTATCGAGAGCAGGGTTTAAAGTAACCGTGATAATCATTTGTTTTCACCTGTGAAAACCGCCATTATTTTGTCCGCGTCGGACGCTTTAACAAGTTGTTCAACCGCTTGTTCGTCTTCGAGAGCCTCGACAATGTTCTCTAGTATATCAAGATGTTGTTCGCCTAGCGCCGCTATTCCGATTACAAGCTTAACCATCGTTCCCTCCCAATCTATGCCGTCGGGATAGGTTAAAACACAAAGCCCAGTCGCTTTGATATATTCGGCATAGTCTTTTTCGCCGTGGGGGATCGCTATTAAATTTCCAATGGCTGTTGAAAAACTCTTGTCTCTTTTGAGCATTCCTTCGGTATACTCTTTTGTTA
>CAYJFO010000097.1:0-6954 GCA_964369645.1 uncultured Oscillospiraceae bacterium
AAAAAAGAGGGACACGGCAAACCCGTGTCCCTACAAAATATTTGTAATTTATTAATTTGCTATGGGACGGAAAAACATCCGTCCTTGCTTTTTTATGTTATCTGTCTTTATACATTCGCCTGTTTTTCTTTTTGCTCAAATTTTTCTACAACTATCTTTTTAAGATATAACAGAACATATGTAATAATCGCAAATCCGCCCACTGTCACAACATAGGACAAAACACCAAACAAAACAGGGTTCATGCTATGGAAAAACGGACGTTTAACTTGATAGAAATAGTTTCCGCCCGTGAGCTGGTTTGCGATTAACGCTATCGGAAAATATACCGTAAACCAGATAACCGCTCTTTTATATCCTTGCCACGAGTAAAACCAATCTGTCGTTATCATTGCAAACAAAGGAACTAAAACCATCATAAGGTGGCTTATTATATACGATATACCGCTCGCGTGCGAATAGTTGTATATCTGCATTGGATAGAAAAAAGATATAAGCGCAAAGATACAAAAATAACATATCGGGTCAAGCAGTTTCTTGTTGCCGTTTAAAAGATAGACTATCGAAATCAGCGTTGCAAGCCTACAAAGATGGAGCGGAAGCCCTTCGGACAAAAAACTCGGCGTCGCAAAAAAATACCAACCATACATAAGCACAGTTGATTGGAATATCAACAAAGACAAAAAAAGTATACGAATTTTATTTTGATGTTTTATAATTATATCTTTTCGTATTATAAAAAAAGCTATAACGGCAAAACAAAACGCAATAAAAGTTAGATGTGACGCACCGAAAATCTCGACATACTCCGCGTCATACGACCAAAAATCCAAAAACATGAAAATCCTCCGAAAATTAAAAAACTATAGCAGCTATGTTATAGATACAAATCAAGACAATAGCAACAAGCAAGACAAAAAATAATTTGTCTGTTTTGTCGTCATCGATATATTTATCAAGAAACGCCCCGATAAAACCGCCTGAAATTCCGCCTATGACCATAGACAACATCATATATATATTAAACTCGGGAACTCCCGAAGTAATCGTTATTAAAAGGTTGCTTCCTTGCGAAAGCATGATTACAAAGATCGAACAGTACGCCGCCATTTTTGGGGTCATGCTAAAAAAGAACGACATGGCAACAAGGTTAATTGGCCCGCCGCCTATTCCTAAAAACGCCCCCGAAACACCAAGACCCGTTCCGATTAAAAAAGTTATAAGAGAACTTCTTATATCTTTTGTTTGTATTTTAGATTTATTTATAAGGTATAAAAAGATGCCACCAATTAAAATAGCTAAAGCAGCGTTTTGAATTATTTTTATCGTTTCGGCATTTTTAAAAAAGCTTGAGACAAACCCAAAAGCATAGTTGCCGACAACCCCTCCAAACGCTCCGCCAAGCGCCAAAAACATAAGTATTCGTCCGCTAACGTTTGGAACTTTTCCGCGACTTTTTGCTATCGACACAATAGTCATAGAGAAGACGGTTACCCCCGACATAAAGTTCATCTCTAAAGCCGATATGTCGGACGCTACGGCGTCCATAACCGGTTTTATTATAACTCCGCCGCCAACACCGGTTAAAGAACCGAGCGTCGTCGCAACTATGCAAACTAAAAATCCAATAATTATTTGAATCATTTTTTCTCCAATATTTTTTGTAGTTTTAACTTAAACACCAACTAAATGTGCAAGAAGCATAGTAGCCGAGTAGTACGTCAAAAGATTTAAAAAGGTAAACATCTTAATTTTTCTTATAGAAAACAGTATAAACAAAAGAATTACGTCGGATACAAAAAACAAAGTTGAACCCAAAAACGCGGTTAAGGCAAACTGTGTCGCCCCTAAATCAATAAAAATCGTTATGCCTTTTGCCATTAAAAGACCTAGAAAAACTGAATAGGCAAGTATAAGAACTTTTTTATCTTGTATATCGATTATTTTGAGTTTTGTTATGCCAAAACATAAAATCGCTATGGCGACGGCTACTATAATGTCAACTAACGTTATCGGCATGACAACTCCGAGAGCGACAAAGAAAATAACGTGTGCCGCCGCAAACGAAACGACACCCAAAATAAAAAAACATGAATCGGAACGACCGGAAACTATGCTTAAAAAAACATCGCCTACAAGACAAAAAAACAACGCAACACACATAAGGATTTGAAATAGGCTTGAAAGAGTTTCCGAGGAACCAACCGCAAAATAAAGAGCGGTTGATAAAAATATAAAACTTGTCAATCCCTTAAAAAAAACATGATATTTTTTAAACTTCTCGTTATATTCCGTTAAAATTAAAACCGAAAAAACCAAAACATAAATAATCAAAACAATAAACATCGCTTTACTCTCCTATGTTGTTAATTTATAGTTCTAACGTGGGATTTTCTTTTTTAACTAAACTCTTTTTTAAGTTGTTCAAGGCTTTGCGCGTCGTTGGAGTCAAGGCTTTGTCTGACTTGTTTTTGTTTTTTTGCGTCGATACCGTATTTTTTTGAAACCAACATCCCAACCGACATGACAACAAGCGGCGAAAGACAAAGGATAATTCTAATTGCAAGTTGTGCCGAAAGCGGTTGCGAAAGCACGGGGTCGCCTCCAGCCGGGCGTTCGGTGAACCCGAAAAAGCCAAGTGCCGCCATAACTATCGAAAGACCAACCGCTTGAGCTATCTTGTTTAAAAAGTTAACAAATCCGCTCATAGCGCCTTCGCCGCGTTCCCCTGTTACAACCTCGGTTGCGTCGACAACATCCCCAAACATAGCGTGGGGTACAAGCCCCGCTCCGCTTATGCCAAACCCCATAACAAGCGACAAAAGTATAACGGCAAGGTCAGAAACGTCTGGAGTTAACATAAATAAGGATATTCCGGCGATTATCCACACAAGCGAACCTAAACGATATGCAAACGCTTTGTTTGTCTTGTTTATAAGCCAAAGATAAAACGGAAGCGCAAAAATTTGAGTCGTAAAAAATGTCGCCGCCCCTATCATTCCAAGCATAGAAGTTTCTCCCGCCGCCGTGACATCTCGTCTTATGTAGAAATCTATATAGAAAAAATAAAGCGAACTCATTATTGACATCGTTATTTGAAGAGCTAGATACATTCCAAGGTATTGTTTAAACGGGCGAACTCTTAAAAATCTTGTGAATTCGTCAAACCTAAACTCGCGCTTAACCGCCGGAGTTTTGATTTGTTCCCTTGTGAAAAGTCCGGTCAACAAAACCGAAACCGCAAAAAGCGTTCCAAACATCAAGCTCATAACGATATATCCGCTGTCGTCGCCTACCATAGCAACAACAATGCCCGGAAGCGCAACGCAAAGAATAGAGGAAAAGATGCTAAACGCCATACGCAAGGAGTTTGCGGACGACCTGTCTTTGTAGTCGCTTGAAAGTTCGCTTGAAAGGGAATAATACGGTATCATTACCATAGTTTGAACAGTACAAAAAAACATGTATGACAACGTTACCGCCGTAACCCTTAAAGCAAGGCTACTCATAGAATACGGAAAAAACACTAAAAACAGCGACAACAACACAAACGGCGACGCGACAACAAGAAACACCCTTCGTTTGCCAAATGTTTTGTTGGACGAAGCGTCGGAAATTCTCCCCATAAGCGGATCGCTAACTGCGTCCCAAACGCGCGCAACGAACATGACAAAGCTAATCCAAAACGGTGGAAGCCCAACCGTCAACGCGAGAAATCCGGGGTATAAAAAATTTATGATGTTAAACGAGCCTCCTCCATATAGGTCGGCTACCGCAAACGCCAGCTTGTTGCCTAACGTTAGTTTTTGATTGTTTTGCATCTTTGTAAACCCTCCGCGCTTAATTTATGTACTATACTAATTTCTCTATAAAAAGATTAACTAAAATCTTCGTTAAAAACATACATCTAATTTTCAAGCTCGATTTTTGTATTTTTATGTAGTAATAAGGTTAGTATAAGTATACTCCATTAACGACGTACACACAATTGTTTTGTATATTTTTTTTACAAAGTATTTAACGGAACTGAAAATCTGCATGTTTATACAAATATTGAATGTATATACAGATTACTGATGCATGAATTCAAGCAAAATCACACGCAAAATATAGTTAACATTATAATAAATTGTGCACAAATACACATTTTGCGTAACATATAAATTATTATTGCATAATAATACAAAACATGTTAATATATATTCATAAACAAAAAATTAAACGGAGGATTTCTATTATGGATAAATCTAAAATCAAAAAAGTTGTGCTTGCATATTCGGGTGGCCTTGACACTTCAATTATAATACCTTGGTTAAAAGAGAACTACAACAACCCCGAGATAATTGCGGTCAGCGGAAACGTTGGACAAGCAGACGAACTCGAAGGTCTTGAAGAAAAAGCGCTTAAAACAGGCGCTTCAAAGCTTTATATCGAAGACCTTACAAAAGAATTTCTTGACGAATACGTTTTTCCTTGTGTTCAAGCCGGCGCGTTGTACGAAGATTATATGCTTGGAACGGCGTTTGCGCGCCCACCCATTGCAAAAAGGGTTGCCGAGATTGCGCTTCGCGAAAACGCCGACGCCGTGTGCCATGGTTGCACTGGAAAAGGAAATGACCAAGTGCGTTTCGAGATGGGTGTCAAAGCTTTTGCGCCCGACATGCCTATAATTGCCCCGTGGAGGGAATGGGACATTAAATCGCGTAACGAAGAGATAGACTACGCCGAAAAACATAACGTTCCGCTTAAGATAAGCCGCGAAACCAACTATAGCAAAGACAAAAATATATGGCATCTTTCGCATGAAGGCTTAGACCTTGAAAACCCCGAAAACGAACCACTTTATAATAAAGAAGGGTTCCTTGAGATGGGCGTTTCCCCCGAGATGGCGCCCGACAAGCCGACCTATGTAAAAATCCATTTTGAACAAGGCATTCCGACCGCGGTCGATGGCAAAGAGATGGACAGCGTCGGGATAGTTACAACACTTAACAAACTTGGCGGACAAAACGGAATTGGACTTCTTGATATAGTTGAAAACAGACTTATCGGAATGAAATGCCGCGGAGTTTACGAAACACCGGGCGGCGCAATTTTATATAAAGCCCACAGCGTTCTCGAAAGCATCTGTCTCGACAAAGACACGTCACACTATAAGGCGCTTGTCGCTCAAAAACTTGCTGAACTTGTGTACAACGCACAATGGTTCACGCCGTTGACCGAAGCAATTTTGTCGTTTGTCAAGACAACACAAAAGACGGTTACAGGGGATGTTACGCTTAAACTTTATAAAGGAAACATGATAAACGCCGGGGTATCTTCGCCCTATTCATTGTACGACTTCGAAGTTGTTACGTTTGACGAGGACGAGGTTTACGACCAAAGCGAAGCAACAGGATTCGTTAATTTGTACACACTTCCTACAAAAGTTTACGCAAAGATGAAACAAAAAAATAAAATCTAAAAATTTAATAATGAATAGTAAAGGTGTATTTTTAATATTTTATTGAAGCTTGTGCCCCAACCACCATCTATCTTCGCAACTATTTAAATAACGCCGTAAGGCACACAAACACTATTAACTATACACTTTTAACTATTAACTAATAAAGAGGTATTTATGTCCAAAATGTGGGCCGGGCGTTCGCTCGGCGATATAGATAAACTAGCGGACGATTTCAATTCATCAATTCATTTTGACAAAAGACTATATAAACAAGATATAGCCGGTTCGATAGCCCACGCCGCAATGCTTGCCGAAAAAGCGATTATCTCGAAAGAGGACAGCAAAGAGATTATAAGCGGACTTTCCGACATTCTAGACGATATCGAAAACGGAAAACTCACATTCGATTTAACGGCGGAGGATATCCATATGTTTGTCGAGGCAGAGCTTACCAAACGCATTGGTGACGTCGGAAAAAGGTTGCACACGGCGCGAAGCCGAAACGACCAAGTGGCGGTTGACCTGCGACTTTATCTAAGGGAACAATCAAACAGCCTTGTTTCGCTTTTGAAAGAACTGTTGTCCGCTATACACGAACAAGCGACAAACCATAAAACCACGATAATGCCGGGTTATACCCATCTCCAACGCGCCCAACCGATAACGTTCGCCCACCATCTTTTGGCGTACGCTATGATGTTTATGCGTGATATCGAAAGGATTAGCGACGCGGTTAAAAGGATGAACTTTTCTCCGCTTGGTTGTTGCGCGCTTGCCGGAACGACGTACGACACCGACCGAGAGTTGACAGCAAAAACCTTAGGCTTTGACGGCGTTATGTTAAACAGTTTAGACGGCGTTTCGGACAGGGATTTTTGTGTCGAACTCGTTAGCGCTTATGCAGTTGTTATGATGCATCTTTCGAGGTTTTCGGAAGAAATTATACTGTGGTCGTCTTGGGAGTTTAAGTTTATCGAACTTTCGGATAACTATACCACCGGTTCAAGCATAATGCCCCAAAAGAAAAACCCCGACATGGCGGAACTTGTCCGCGGAAAAACGGGAAGGGTATACGGCGATTTGATGGCGCTTTTAACTACATTAAAAGGCTTACCGCTTGCGTACAACAAAGACATGCAAGAGGACAAAGAAGCGGTTTTCGACGCGCTCGATACTGTTCAAAAATGTGTCGAAATTTTTGTCCCGATGATTAAAACGATGACAGCGTTGCCCGAAAACATGTACAAAGCCGCCGGAAAAGGCTTTATAAACGCGACAGATGTTGCGGATTACCTTGTAAAAAAAGGTGTTCCTTTTAGGACATCTTATAAGATTGTAGGCGAGCTTGTCGCACATTGTATTTCAAACAATATTGTTTTGGAACAGATACCGATAGAGAAATACAAAGAGTATAATGATTTTTTTGAAAACGATTTGTATAGCGAGATTTCGCTCGAGACATGTGTTCAAAAAAGAATTTCTTCGGGAGGAACATCGGTTCAATCGAT
>CAYJFO010000098.1:0-6951 GCA_964369645.1 uncultured Oscillospiraceae bacterium
TTTTTTGTCAGGGGACTAGGGGGAGTTTCGATTCTCCCCCTTTGTCCCCCGACACCCCCAAAACCCTCTCAACGATTTAGGGCGACACACGCCCTAAAAACCCGCCCCGCTTTTTGCGCTTTATAAACTGTATACTGCAAAAAGCTTGCAATGGCGATACTCGCCATTTTGTTGTTCTTGTTTAACGGGAGGTATTCAATACTTTTTTTTGCTTTTCGGGGAGGTAGAGTAGGGGCGGATACTTTATCCGCCCGCCGTAAAACAGAGATTATATAAATAATCCGTAGGATTATTTTCAAGAGCTCCGCCGCAAGGCGGAGATTATATAAATGCTCCTTGACGAACTTTGTTTTACATTTTGTGCTAATAGTGAAAAGACGTATAATTTCTAAATTTTGGAGCTAAACGGAAATAATTTATAGTTTGTTTATAAAACTAGAACCGTTGTTTATAGTTTGTTAAAAATAATATGTTAATATTTAATTCAAAAAAAGGAAAGGGGAATACTATGCAAACTTCAGTTAAAGTGCTTGTTGTTGATGACGAGCAAAACATCTGCGAACTTCTCCGCTTGTACATCGAAAAAGAGGGATATGCTGTTTTAATTGCGGGAAACGGTGCCGAGGCTATCGAGATTACCAAAAAGGAAAATCCGTCGCTTATCCTTATGGATGTAATGATGCCTGTGGTTGACGGGTTTGAGGCGTGTAGAAAGATACGCGAATTTTCAAAAGTGCCGGTCATAATGCTAACCGCAAAGGGCGAAACGTTTGATAAAGTTATGGGCCTTGACCTTGGGGCGGACGATTATATCGTTAAGCCGTTCGACAGCAAAGAGGTTATTGCGCGCATAAAAGCTGTTTTGCGCAGAACTCAACCGGAAGAGGACAGCGGAATAATTCAATACGATAAACTGATAGTCGATATCGGTTGCTATGAACTTAAAGTAGACGGAATTTTAATCGACACTCCGCCCAAAGAATTCGAGCTATTATATCATCTCGCAAAAAATCCAAATCGCGTTTTCACAAGAGATCAACTTTTGGACGAAGTTTGGGGCTTTGAATATTTTGGGGATTCGAGAACGGTCGATGTTCATATTAAACGTCTGCGTGAAAAACTTGAAGGCGTTTCAGACGATTGGAGTCTTAAAACCGTCTGGGGCGTTGGATACAAATTTGAAACCAGGTAGTTAAATGAAAAACGGTCTTTTCAGAAGATACTTTTCGATATATGCGTTAACGCTTGTAATATGCACAACCCTTCTAGGAGCGGTTTTGTTATATTTCGCATCGGAAGATTTTAGGCAAACAAAGCAACTTTCGCTTGAGGCGTCTGCGCAAAAAGCTGCTGTGCTTGTTGCGTCGAACTATGAACAAAACAACCAACAGATGATCTCACGACCATATCTTCAAGAGGCTTTCAAATTAATATACGATACATCTGGTAATATCGTGCTTTTTTCCGATGTTGCCGGAAATATAGAAATTTGTTCCGACGATAGCTATTGCGACCTTGTTGCGCATGTAATCCCTTCCGAAATATTAGGGGAAACGTTTGAACAAACGGGATATTCCGAGGTTGGGTATCTCGGAGGATTTTACGAGGAAAATGCCCAATATTCTTTTGGAATTCCGATTTATTACGGAACCGAGTTTTTGGGCTTTGTTTTTACGTCAACCTCCGTTAATTCATTGTTTGAATACCTATTTGAGCTTTTGGTTTTGTTCTTTATCTCGTCGGTTATAATGCTTGCGTCTTCGTCAGTTATAATATACTTTGCAACAAAGATGTTGACAAAACCGCTTGAAGAGATGTCGGTTGCAGCAAAAAGTTTTTCTTTGGGCGACTTTTCTGTGAGGGTAACCGAAACGGGACAGGACGAAATCGGGCGACTTGCCGGTGTTTTCAACACAATGGCGGTCTCGCTTAACGAGCTTGAAACCGCGCGCCGAAGCTTTATTGCTAATGTTTCACACGAGCTTAGAACGCCGATGACAACGATAGGCGGATATATCGACGGAATTTTAGATAAAACGATACCGCAAGAACAACAACAACATTACCTCGAGGTTGCAAACCAAGAGGTTAAGCGTCTTGCGCGTTTGACGTCGTCGCTTTTGGATATCTCGCGCCTTGACGAGGGAAGACAAGACATGTACATCGAAAGCATCAACGTTTGGGATGTAATAATAAATGTCATGATCTCGGCGGAACTTAGAATCGAGGCGAAAAAGATACATGTTGTAGACCTTGACGCGAAGCCTAGTTACGTTTTTTGTGACAAAGATAAACTGCACCAGATAGTTTATAACCTAATCGACAATGCGATTAAATTTACCCCCGAAAATGGGACACTTGAGATTGACGTTGTTCAAAATAACCCAGAGACAACGTCGGTTGTTATAACTAATAGTGGAAGCGGTATTCCGGCTTGCGAGATACCGTTTATCTTTGAGAGGTTTTATAAAGCGGACAAATCCCGTGCGCTTGACAAAAAAGGAACCGGCCTAGGTCTTTATATCGCCAAAACTTTGGTGCAAAGAATGGGAGGGTCCATTTCGGTGTCATCGGTTGAAGGCGAGTACACAAAGTTTACAGTTAAGCTTCGCGCAGACAGTAACCCCTCGACCCCGATAAGGCAGCTCCAAACAGAAAACAACGCCGTTAACACGGAAAATTCCAAAACCTCCTCTTGGATAGCGGCTGCCACATGGAATACAAAAAAGGGAGCCGATTAAATGTTGAAGAAAATAAAAGATAAAGTTAAAGCGCGACAGATTAGAATTATTTCGTTTACAAGCGTATTGTTGATTTTTTTGTTGGGCGCAGTTGTTGTTATGGGTTCCATGATATTTCAGTTTGCAAACGGTGGAATTTTTTTGGACAATACCGACAGTTATTTCACAGGAACACCAATAGTAGTGTCTGACTCGGTGCCCCCTGCCGCTGGCGAAACGCAAAACGTTTATGTAGATGTTTATCGCGAAGTTGTTCCGTCAACCATTGTGGTCGAAAATAACGGCGAATTTTATATAGGCCTGATAATGTCGTCGGACGGTGTGGCGATCGTTCCGTATGTTGCGGCTAGTGGCCACGAAACAAAAACAGCAACCCTGTCAAATGGCGAGCAAGTTTCGTTCGAGGTCATAGCGTACGACATAGATCTTACGTATGCGTCGATACAAGTAATGGACACAGATCTTCGACCGGTCAACCTTTCAACCGTAACAAACACCTATCCTGGCAACGACGTATATGCGCTTGGCTGTAACGGAAGCGACTATCGTTTGATATCAAAAGGAATCATATCCAAAACAGATACTGAAAACAATATGTTGTATACCGACGCGCCAATTGCAAGGGATTTTGGAAACGTTGTTTTGGCAAACACGCTAGGGCAAGTTATCGCGTTTTCAGACGGAATACAGCATGCCCGCATGTCACAGGCTAAAACGATTGTTGAAGTGTTGACAAGCCTTGACATTCCGGTTGGTTTTCAACCAACAACTTAGTTTTGCGTAACAAATATGTTGGCGACGCGCCACGCATGTTTTTGACACGTTCAAAACGTTATAATAATGGCGTTTTGTTGACGTTTTGACTACAGTCTGTTAATATTACTCTTATACCGATTTGTTTACTAAAGTATTATTAAGCAACAGCTTTTAATATCTTTTTAATTAAGTCTGTATAAGAGATTTTATTTTTATGGGAGAAAACCACTATGATTATATCCCCTTCAATATTAGCTAGCGATTTTTCCAAACTCGGCGAAGAAATTTCTGATGTTTTAAATGCTGGCGCACAATGGATACATTTTGATGTTATGGATGGACACTTTGTCCCAAACATTTCGTTTGGTTCTCCTGTTTTGGCGTCGGTTTCGAAAGCTGTGCCCGCGTTTTACGATGTCCATCTTATGATATCGTCGCCGCTTAAATATGTCGAATCGTTCGCTAAGGCGGGTGCCGACATGATTACGTTTCATGTCGAAACGAATGACGACGTTTCGGAGGTTATAGAGCTTATTAAAAAATTAGGCAAAAAGGTTGGTCTTTCGGTTAAACCAAACACGCCGGCGTCCGACGTGTTCCGTTATATTAGTGAAATCGACATGGTTCTTGTTATGACGGTTGAGCCGGGGTTTGGCGGACAAAGCTTTATGAAACAACAGTGTGCAAAGGTTAAAGAGATAAGCGACGAAGTAAAAAAACAAAATTTAACCGATTTTTATATACAAGTAGATGGCGGCATAGACAGCGACACTATCGGGGAAGTCTCGGCGGTGGGGGCAAACGTGTTTGTTGCTGGTTCCTCGATTTTTGGAAAATCAGACAGAATAAAAGCAGTTGCCGACCTTAAACAGGCGGCCTTCGAGGGTTTAAACGATGGCAAGGCTTAGGAAAAAAGAAAGAATACTACATCCAACATTTCGTCATTTTCAAAATATAATTTTGATCTGTCTTTTGTTGGTTGCTATTTCGATGTATTTTTACGGCCCGCGACCGCTTGTTTTGATAATAATTTCGTCGTTTGTGGCGATAGTTTCGGACTATGTCTTGATGTGGGGACGTGAACGTGTCTACGACGTAACCGACCTTTCGTCGATAGCGTTTGCGATTATATTTACGCTCATGCTTCCGGCATCGGCGCCGTATTACGTTGCGATACTTGGGACGCTTGTTACCGTTATTTTGGGAAAACATGCGTTTGGTGGTTCGGGGAACTATCCGTTCCACCCGTCCGCGTTCGGTTTTGGCGCGAGCGCTATTTGTTGGCCCGACATTATCTTCAAATACCCCGAACCGTTTAGCGACATTCCGCTTGGTTTCGTGGCGGACACGCAGTTGTTCAACAGCCCTGCCGCAACGCTTAAAATAGGCGGTGTTCCCCAAATCGACCTAATCGACCTTATGATTGGGAACTATAATGGACCAATTGGTTCGGCTTGTTTTTTGATACTTTTCGCGGCGCTTATTTTGCTTATAGCGAACAATACAATAACATGGCACATACCGATAAGTTGTCTTTCGGTTGTTGTGGTTTGGTCTTTTTTGTTTCCGAGAATACAAGTTTCGCGGTTTGAATCTGTATTGTTCGAGGTCTTGACTGATTCACTAATCTTTACATGTATCTTTATCGCAACAGAACCTTCCGCGTCCCCAAGTAACACGAAATCAAAAATTATATATGGTTTGTCTTTTGGCGTTGCAACTTGCGTTTTTGCCTATTTTGGAGCGATCGAGTTTGGCGCAAGTTTTGCCGTTATGGCTATTTCTCCGATATCTTCGTGGCTTGACAGAAGATATTCTCTGACAAGAAATCTTCGTTCAAGGTATGGAGGGAACGATTAATGAAGTTTAAAAGTAAAAGAAATATAGGCAACTTAAAAGGACGGTATGCCCTTTCGGTTAAGGAACGTATTAAACGCGACTATATCTTTGCAAACAACCCTGTGCTTGTTGCTGGCCTTGGAATTGCCCCCGTAATTGTTGCCGCAACAAGCCTTAGAAACTCGCTTGCGATAGCTCTTATAATGTCGATAATTATTATTGTAATCAGGATTTTTGGAAACTTCACGATTGGCTTGTTGTCAAAAGAGTTTAGGTTTCCGCTATATGCGTTGGCTTCAAGTTTGATGTTTATTCCGGCATATCTTGTAGTCGAGTTGATTTTGCCGTACGACGTTGCGCGCCTTGAGCGATTTCTCCCGTTAATCGTGCTCGACTCGATAATAATTTCGGCGGCACAGCTTGAAAAACGCGAAAAACTCAACGAAAGCGTCAGAAGCGGAATTTTTATCTCGCTTGGGTTCTCGTTTGCGGTTTGTTTAATCGGGCTAATTCGCGAACTGTTCGGAGAATCGAGAATTTTTGGAATCTATCTTACCGGTTTTCCGGTTTTGTTCCCTATACTTAAAACAACGGTCGGCGGATTTATGACGCTTGCGCTTATAGCGGGCGTGTTCCAAATCTTTGTTTCTGCCCTTAAAAGATCGGCATACAGAGAGGAGCGCGAAATATGATGGCAGATTTCTTTTCTACAATGTTGCAACTTGTTGTTGTTGCATTAACTGCGATAACGGTCGAAAATATAGTTTTTTCACAAGGTCTTTCGGTAAGTCGGCTGATGTCACTAGTAGACGATTCGTCCGGAGCAAAGATATTCACCATTTTGTTGGCGATAGTGTCTTCTGTTAGTTCAATTATATACTACTTTTTAAATCGTGCTTTTTTGTTAGGAAACGACAACTCGATTTTGTTTTCTCCGTTGTTGGCGGTAGTTTCTATAATGCCAATATATCTTTTGTTGTTGTTTTTGTTTAAATTTGTTCCCTCAGGATCGTTTAAAAAAGCTCTTGAATCACTTCCGATAGCGTCGTTTAACATTGCCGTCATAAACTCGCTCGTCGTTCCGGCCTCTAATAGAATGTCGCTTGCGTATACCGTTATGTATGCGGTTGGGTCGGCTATCGGCTTTGCACTTGCGGTTTTGCTCGTTGTCGAAGGGCAACGACTGGTTCAACACCGAGATATACCGACGCCGTTCAAAGGCAAACCAGCTATGCTTCTTTATCTTTCGGGACTTGCTATGGCGATTTATGCGTTGGCGGGTAGGATATTCACGATCTTTTAAAATGACATTAAACAAATGTGAAAAACGTCCAACAAAAAACTTTTCATTAGAAATCAATTATACTTTACAAAAAAAATGACGAAATGTGATTTTACTATATTTTTTTCAATGGTGCAAAATGGCTGTAAAAAATAGATGTTTTATGGTAATAAAAATTAAATATAAAAAAAATAAATTAATTTTTGAAAATGTATTGACAAGGATAAAGTTTGCTGATATAATTGTAAAGCTCTCAGATAACAGTTTTGTGCTTTTGTTGAGGCGAAATTTGGCGGAATAGCTCAGTTGGCTAGAGCACTCGGTTCATACCCG
>CAYJFO010000099.1:0-6904 GCA_964369645.1 uncultured Oscillospiraceae bacterium
ATATAAATAATCTTTACCTGCGGTAAAGATTTGGGAAATACTCCTTGCCTCGTTTTACTCGGCATTTTGCACTATCCGTGCAAAAACATAGTATTTCTTGTATTTTAAGCTACATCTAATATAAATAATCCAAATTTAAAAGAGTACAACTTTTCAACATCATTTTTTTCAATATTCTATGATATCATGTGGACACAGCTTGCCGTGTCCACATAGTTCGTCTATTTGTTTGTAAAATATTTTTTGGCAGTCTACCGACTTAATCTTTAAAGTTTATTGTTTTATTCTGTCGGAAACTCTTGTTCAACCGTTTGCGATGTCTCGACCGAAATATCGGGCAAAATGTTTGAAACTTCGCTATTTGAAAACAACGGCGCTAGTTCGGTTGTTTCCCCTTCGATTAAAATATGTCCTGCTATAACCGTGCCCTCTCTAACCAAAAGTATTGCCGAAACCCCCGTTTGTTCATCACCATAGTTGGTAACGATATAGGTACACTTGTTTATCGTTTCGCCTTTAAACGGTTCAAGATCAAAACCGGTAGTTTTAAGCATCTCGTTATATGCATAAAACCTTTCGTCAAATTCGGCCGGAACTTCAACTTCGGCTACCGTACTGTTGTTTTGGAGTTCATACCCTAAAGAATTCAAATATGCTTCGCGCTGCTCTGTGGTTTCTCCCGGGATACCCGTCATTTCGCCCTCGTCTTGGTTGCCCATAACAAGCCCCGCCGCATAGATTATCACAACAATTAATATGATAATCGCGAGTAACACAAGCGCTGTTTTTTTAATCTGTTTTTTGTTGACCGATGCTGCAATCATTTATATAACACCTCTGCTTTTTTTGATGTTTAGGAAACCGCCAAACACGGTTCCAGCGAAAACACCTTCGCTCCGCAAGTTTTGTTGCGGCTAAGTTGATGTTATATAGATATGCTCATTTATGATACTTTATGTTTTTATTTATTGTAAACCCTCTGTATATCTGTTCAAGCAGAATCATCCTCGACATCTGGTGAACAAACGTCATGTTTGAAAGCGAAAGTTTAACGTCAACGCTATTTTTTAAACGCTCTGAAAGGCCAAGAGAACCACCAATTATAAATATAATTTCGGAAAAACTTTGTTCAGTCGTTTCAAGCATTTGAGCAAAATTCTCAGATGACAGCTGTTTACCCTCGACGCAAAGCGCTATTTTTTTTGCGTTTTTCTTGTCGATTAGTTTTAATATATTCTCGCTTTCGGTTTCAATCACCTTTTGTTCAAGCGCAGCGCCTTCGCCCAAAAGCCGTTGCTCCTTGAGTTCAATTATATTGACTTTACAAAACGATGAAAGACGTTTGATATACTCGTCGCAGCCATCAGCAAAAAACTTTGACGAAAGTTTTCCCGTCGCTATTATAGTTATCGTAACCATCGGCTAAAACTCCATTCTTTCCCCAGCTTCGTGTCGGTCGGCTATGCAAACCACAGGGGAAACATCAAAGTTTTCAAGTATACCGTTACATGTAATCTCCGCGGTTTCAGGGGTGTTGTTCTCTTGGCTTAGATGCATAAGAACAAACCTTGTGCTGTAGCTTTTCGCAAGTTTTGCTATAGTCTCTGCCGCGTCTAGGTTTGAAAGATGTCCGAAATTTGATTTAATTCGTTGTTTAAGGTGGAAAGGATATTTACCAAACATCAACATACCTTCGTCATAGTTGGACTCTATTCCGACAATGTCACAACCCTCAAGCTGTTTATAAATCCTATCGCACACTTTTCCGGTGTCGGTCATTACAACCGCTTTTGTTCCGCTAGGTGTTTCAAAACGATAGCCAAAACAGTCTACGCTGTCGTGGTAGGTTTCAAAGCCTTGCACAAGCAACCCCTCGACTTCCAGTTGTTCGCCGTCCTTTATTACAACGAAATCATCTTTTTCTTGCAAATGCCCATGTTTTAAAAGATGATATATACATTTTTCTGGCGCGATAACGGTTGCGCCGTAATGTTTTAAAAATATATTTAAACCTTTGATGTGGTCTGAATGTTCATGTGTAATAACAACCGCCCCAATATCGCTCGCCGACACTCCGTTTTGATTAAGCACAGTAAGCGTCTGTCTACAGCTTTTCCCTATGTCAACCAGAATAGCTTTCTTTTTATCTCGTATAACGGTACAGTTGCCGGAGCTTCCGCTATACATCGTTTGAAAATATGCCATTAACGGGGGTTCCTTCCTTGGTTTTTTTAATACATACAAACTATGCTAAACATTTAAAGACATCTAGTCACAAAAAACCATTCGATTTGTCGCAGCCAACTTTTAGTTGGGTTTGGATACTCCACAGTCTTTATCTATCCTTAATCGTTTGACATTTAAATTACGGCGTAAACCGCGCCGATACTTCTAATTATAAAACAGCAAAGACGGGCGAACATTTACGTTCGCCCATACTATAATCACTCGTCAAGATTTTGTTTAATCAAGCTCTTTTCTCAACATCTTCGTCTTGTAATAATTCAATATCCGCTCCAACGTCTTTAAGTTTTCCGACGATATTTTCATATCCTCTTTCGACGTGGTATATGTCGCCTATCTCGGTTTTGCCGTCCGCCAAAAGTCCCGCGATAACAAGCGCCGCGCCCGCCCTAAGGTCGGGGGCCTTTACGTTTGCGCCGTGAAGCCCTTCAACGCCCTCGATAACCGCCGTCTTTCCGTCAACTTGGATACGCGCGCCCATTCTTCTAAGTTCGTCGGCATATCTAAACCTCGAGTCCCAAATCCCCTCCGAGATTATCGACGTTCCTTTTGCAAGCGCCAAAAGCACAGCGAGCTGGGGTTGCATATCAGTCGGAAAGCCGGGATGTGGCATCGTTCGTATATTTGTCGAGTAGATATCTCCATATCTTTTAACACGCAGGTAATCGTCGAATTCTTCGATATCCGCGCCGGCTTTGATTAATTTTGCAACTATAGATTCAAGGTGTTTCGGAATAACGTTTTCAATAACAACATCGCCGCCCGTCGCCGCCGCCGCAACAAGATATGTTCCGGCTTCGATTTGATCGGGAACAACGGAATATTCTGAACCTTTAAGTTTTTCGACACCTCTTATCTTGATAACGTCGGTGCCCGCTCCGCGAACATCTGCGCCCATAGAGTTTAAAAAGTTTGCAACGTCTACAATATGTGGTTCTTTCGCAACGTTTTCAAGCACAGTCGTGCCGTCCGCTTTAACCGCCGCAATTATAGAGTTTATCGTCGCGCCAACCGAAACTGTATCGAAAAAGACGTGGTCCCCTTTTAAACGGTCGTTCGACTTAACTATAACCGAACCATGTTCCGAGTCCCATTGTGCTCCAAGATGCTCGAACGCTTTAAGATGTTGGTCAATTGGTCGAGGCCCCAAGTCACAACCGCCCGGCATTGATATACTTGCGGTTTTGTATTTTCCAAGCAACGCTCCCAAAAAGTAGTACGACGCGCGCATAGTTCTTGAAAGGTCTTTCGGGGCGTTGTACGACGAAAGCTTTGTTGCGTCTATTCTGTATTTGTGTTCCGACATCATCTCGACCGAAGCGCCCATGCGTTTTAGCATCTCGAGAATAACATAGACGTCGTTTATCTGTGGTACATTGTCGATTATACACGGCTCATCCGAAAGAATAACTGCCGGCAAAATTGCAACCGCCGAGTTTTTCGCGCCGTATATAGGGATCTTTCCCTCTAACGGATTTCTGCCGTTTATTATATATTTACCCAAAAAAACTTCCCTCGTGTTTCTTTTCTATAGTTTTAATCTGTTATCTTTATTATGTCATATTATATTCGTCATACTATTACTCTATGCGAGCCCAAGATACGATTCGGTAGGAACCTTGTTTCCGTTTACCCTTACCTCGAAGTGAAGATGGTTACCGGTCGAGTTGCCGGTTGTTCCGACATATGCAATAAGCTGTCCCCTTGAAACATAGTCTCCGACACTTGCGACGTTGGACACGTTGTGGGCATACAGTGTTTCAAATCCGTCGCCATGGTCTATTACAACATAGTTACCATAACCGACAAACGACCAACTCGAAACGGTGACAACCCCCGCTTCCGCCGCATAAATCGGCGTTCCGGACGCTGCCGCGATATCAATTGCACTGTGGACACCCGGTATCCAACCGCGGCTTATGAACTGATATGGACCTGTTGGCCACTCAAGTCTTGAAATTTCGCCGACAGTAATATCCCTTGTTCCTTCGATAACCTCTGCCGCGCGCGGCTCCGCAATGACTTCTTCCGAAATTATATTTGTTCCAATCTCGACACCGTTTTGATATTCTATCTCTTCGGTAATGCTTAAAACGCCGTTTTGACCTTCTATAATAGTTTGTGTGTAACCTTTGTAGTATCTTTGATCTTGTATAACGTTTGTTGAATACGGAATAGGTTCGTTTCTTGTTTGAACAACCACCGTCTTAACTCCAAGAAGAGGTTCGTTTCGCGCAACGAGAAGTTGCATATTTGTTTCTATAACGTCTGATGTCAAGGACGGGTTAAGCATACGCAAGCTGTCCGCAGTCATTCCGTTTTTTTGTGCTATCTCTTGGACGTTTTCACCCGCAATGGCTGTGTAGTATATGTCTCTTTCGGTCGAGGTGTTTAAAACCTGCGCGAGCTCATCAAACGTCACTACCCTAGATTCAGGGTAAATTCCGTCAACCATTTCAACATCACGAATAAACCTTACCGTCGTTCCGGGTATCGTTGCAACAGCGTCTTTGTATGGTTGGAGATATGCGTCGATAGCGCCCAACATAAGTTCTTTCGCCGTAGTTGCTCCATAAAACTCGCCGCCTATGTAAAGTCCCGAAGCTTCGGTTATCTCGGTTCCAGAAATATTCAAAAGCGTATCCGCCATTACGTCTTGTGTCGCAATCTGCGACTCGTCCACAACCGCAATTCCTAGCGTTGCGTCGGCGTTCCAGACCGAATCGTCCTCAACTTGAAGAACCCTTTTTTGAAGAATTCTTTGAGCGGAGTCGTACACTGTTTCGTTTTCGATATATCCTATAATCTCGCCGTTGTAACTAACCGACAACACATAGTTAAGATTAGCTGCGGAATAAACAACATAAACACACACAGCAAGCGAAATAAACGGAAGAACCGAATTCAACATTTTGTTAAAAAGACCTTTGTTCCAAAGCCAACCGTATCTAAAAAACTGTTTACGGCGCAAAGCCTTAAGCCTAGGGTCGCGAAAACGCGGGTCGGACATAACTATTACATAGCTTCTTATACTTGTAAAAAACTTCACAAACGGCGCCACAATGTCTTTTGCAAACGATATAATCGCCCGTAAAAGCACACCGAGAGTTATGTCGAGAACCGCTCCGATAAACGACGCAACACGCGACAAAAACTTTCTTATCTTTCTAAAAAAGTTTCTAACTTCGCGTTCGGCTTGTGAACCGAAGATATACATCAAGCTATCTACGTAATAAACAACATATCGAAACAGACGACTTAAAGATATCTTTTGTCGCCTGTGTCGCGTTGGGTTATTGTTTCTATTTAAAATTCTAAGAAATAAATTTTCCATACTGTCCTTACCGGAAATTATCTAAACTTCAAAAACTATTCATATCATTATACTTTAATTCTCGAAAAAATTCAAGTTTTGATATTTCTCGGGGATATTTTCCGACAACATCACACGCTAGTCCAGCACGTTCATAACGAGGCCCGTTATAAGCTTCGGATAGAAATATGTACTTTTTTGTGGCATTTTATCAAACGCATCCGCGACCGCCATTATCTCGTCTACCCTTGTCGGGTTGATTATAAATGCGCACACTGCGTTGCCACGGTCAACTTCTTCAACCGCCTCGTGTTCCGAACGTGAATACGAAAGACTTTTTCCCGCCGCCATGTTCTCGGCTGTTATGCCCATGACGTCTTCAAGTATCATGCTGTGTAAAATCGAAACATCAAGGTTTTTGTATTCTATCGAACGGTCTTTAATCGCCTCAATCGCAAAGTCTATCTTTTTCAGTTTCAAAAGATAAAACTCTTTATCGTAAAATATAAACGCTTTTTCGTTAGCTTTATACGCTTGTTCAAGCATCTTAGTCGCCCCCGAAAGGTTTTGTTGTTTTTGCACATCAAAATATTTTGCGCAACTTTCAAGCACCGAAGCGGCATTATAATTTTCAGCATTGCGCACAATTCTGTGGGTGGGAAGAACAACCAGTCCGTCGTTGTCCGACGCGACACACGTCATCATTATATAGGAAGCCGGATGTTTTTCGTCGACATTTTCGCCAAGGCTTAACAGATAGTTTTTATAATTAAGTCCTGTTTCAAATCTGTGGTGTCCGTCCGCAATGTACATTTTTTTATCTTTGAAAAGACGCTCGATTTCTTTAACGGTTGTTTCATTATCGATAACAAAAAGTTTATGTTCAACCCCGTCTTGTTTGCAAAAGCACAACGGCTTTTGTGTTTCAATCGCTTTGTTGACAATTCCGGTTACTTTTTTATCGTTGTCGTCAAATATCGAATAAACCGAGCTTATATTAGTTTTACAACTTTTAATCAGATTAAGTCGGTCGTCCTTTGCTTTGCTTAACGTAAACTCGTGGGGCAAAACTTCTTTTTCCTCAAATGGAACGAGTCGCTGAGCTCCAACAATCCCTTCGACGCTTAACGTTTCCCCCTCGACTTCAAACGTCATTTGATATATATAATATCCCTCTTTTGTGTCCTTGCTAAGAACCGCGCTTTCAAACATTTCGTCAAGCTTTGTTTTTGCGTTTTGATATTTTGTTTCGTCCTCTCCAACAGGGAGTTCTATCGAGATAACGTTATTTAAGTCAAGCGACAAAAGCGCTTGTCTTTCTTTTTCCCCTACAATATCATAAGGAGG
>CAYJFO010000100.1:0-6889 GCA_964369645.1 uncultured Oscillospiraceae bacterium
TCCTCATATACAGCAAAATCGTATTCATCGTTTATTATCTCATTTGATAAAAAAATCTCATCATTTTGGCTTCCCTCAATAGGTTGCACAAATATCCCCTCGGAATTTGAAACCGCCCACCAATCGTTGTTTTGGTTGCTTTCTAAAAGTTCCGGTGTTCCGTCAAATGAAAAAATGTTTTGGCTATATTGCCAATATGCATAGTTACTTTCATTAAGTTGTTCTATTTCTTCAAGTAGTAGGTTTTCGGGGATATCATGTATGACTATATTGTAATTTTCGTCAATACTGTAGATAAAGCAAGCACCATCTCCTATCGTTTTGAACTGTACGCCGCCTGTGTTTTTGTCATGTTCCAAACTTCTGACAACATAACTTTCGGTAATTGTTAACCAATTAATTTTCTCCCCCGTTGATTTGTCGAAAAACTCTATTATCGTTTCGTATTTATTGGGGTCAAGCTCGCTCACAGCAGAATATGCCACAACAATCTCGCCGGAAGTTTCAACAATATCATAATGACTTCTATGGTTGAATTTTTCCGAAATGGCTAACGTAAAACTTTCGGGTGTGTTCGGCTGTTCTGTTGGCGAACTAGGTTCTAATATTTCTATCGGTTGTTCTAAGTTTTGCGTATTTTGTTCACCGTTTGTTGAAACTTGCTCGGCTCGCTCATTTTGTTCGGTTTGTGAAGAACAAGCGACAAAAGCTATAATCGAAAACAAAGTTAAAATTAAACATAGATATTTTTTCACGATTAAGACCCAACCTCTCTTTTTTTGATTTAAGTTTATACATTTATTTTTTCTCTAAGCACAAGAAAAAAACAGCATATAACAAAAAATTTCCCTCGCCTTAACAAGAGAAATTTTTGGAGCTTGTGATCCGATTCGAACGGACGACCTGCTCATTACGAATGAGCTGCACTACCGGCTGTGCTACACAAGCAAATTTGTTATATATGACATACTGTTTTGTTTGCCTTTAATATAATACAACAAAATTGAAAAAAAATAAACCCATTTTTTTAATTTTTTTTTAAATTAAAGTGTTTTTTTGATTTCTCTGAAATCTTTAATCGCCTGTGCGCCTATTTTACAGATCTTTTTGAAGTTAATAGAATTAACTCCACCTTGTCTTTGCTTGAACGTAATCGGCAAAAACAACACTTTTTCTTTGTTTTTCACAAACAAAAGACTTAACAAAACGTTCGACAAGTTAAATTTATTTGGAACTTTAACTATATACTTTGTTAATACTTCGTTTGACATAAGCCTAAATGGTGTGTTTGCGTCTGTTACATAAACACCAAATATTAAAAACACAACGATACGCAAAACGTTTGTGACAAATACTCTAGACAACCCGTCTTCTCGCTGTACCCTGTCCCCAATTATAACGGAAAAATCTTTTCTTTTTTCCCAAAAATCCAAAAACTCCTCTGGGTTTGTTTGGCCGTCTGAATCGGTTTGAAATATGTAATCGGCACCATTTTCAAGCGCGTAGTTGTAGCCAAACAAAACCGTTGCTCCGTGTCCCTCGTTTTGTTTTGTTATGACAACAAGATTTTCAAAATCCGCTTTTAACGACGTCAACACCTCAAAAGTAGCGTCGCGGCTTCCGTCGTCTATAATAACTAGCTTTGAATCTTCGCCAGCATATTCCAAAACGCTGTGCCAACCGCTTACAACATTTTTGATATTTTCCTCTTCGTTATATGTCGGAACAACTATATAAAGTTTATCCATTAAATTCTCCTAAGTATATTTTTAATATTATATCAAGCTTTAATTTACAATGATCTCCGCTGCAATTCAGAGTTTATTTATGTTGTTGTGCTAACATAAGCGCATTTTCAACTACTTTGTCCATATTAAAATAGCTGTATTGTGAAAGCCTTCCGCAAAGCAAGATGTTTTCAAACCCACTTAAAGCTTGTTTATACTTCGAATATAATTCGTCGTTTTGAGCATTATTTATAGGATAAAACGGTTCAAGTTCTCCGTCTTTTATGTATTCAAGCGGATACTCTTTAAGCACCGTCGTGTTATTTTCATCCTGTTGCCCCGTGAGATATTTAAACTCGGTTATCCTTGTGTAGTCATGTTCATTAGGATAATTAACAACCGAATTCGGCTGGAAAAACTCCGTTTTTATATCCTCAAACTGCATATCAAGCGTTCGATAAGGCAACGTCCCGAAACGATAGTCAAGCAGATAATCAAGCGCACAAGAAAGCAACAATTTTCCCTTAAAAACTTCGTTTTCAAATATTATTTTGTTTGTTTCAAAATCAAAGTTTAAAACCTGTTTCGCGTCGGTGTTAAGCCTTACCGTTATATTCTTATGTCTGAGCATCTTTTCAAAAAGCTTTGTAAACCCGTCTTTCGGCATAAACTGAAATGTGTCGGAAAAGTAATCCTCATTATACCCAATTATAACGGGAACGCGGTTTATTGCGTCACGCGAAACTTTTTCGGGAGCAACTCCCCACTGTTTGGCGGTGTAGTTTTTGAACATGTTATCAAAAACAAACTGTCCGAAATCTTTAACCGATTGTTCCGTCGAGTTTATAAGGTCAAAAACCGAAACTTTAGTATCGATTCCAAAATGTTGTTCAAGTTTTTGTTTGATTTCAGAAGCCTTTTGCGGGTCAAAAAGAAATTCGATAGATTTAAAGTTTATCGGAAAAGGCACAAGTTTTTTATTGATGTCTCCTATTACTTTATGGTTATAGCTATACCATTCGGTAAAGTTTGAAAGATAGTCGAAAACTTGTTTGTTCGATGTATGAAAAATGTGGGGACCATAACGATGAACCCTTATTCCATTTTGAGAAAAATCTTCAAAAGCATTGCCGCCTATATGATTTCGTTTTTCTATAATTATAACGTTTTTTCCGCTATCCGCAAGTTCTCGTGCAAAAACTGCTCCTGCAAATCCACAACCGACCACTATTACGTCATACATAATTATAACCATTCCTTTCTTGAGTTTTGAGCGGCTTTTTCACACAAGTTTTTATAGTGAAAAAGTTTTGCCTGTCGTATTTGGCAAAAAGCACAAAACGATGTTTGAAAAAAAAATTCAAACTTAGACCCTTTCGTATATGACTATTCCGTTTTCATTGTAACTAAGATTATATTCGCTATTTAAAATATCTATCAAAAAGTATAACGGACTGTCCGACGTTCCGTATTGCTCAAAAGGAGAATGAAACAAAAATATAATAAAATTTGGTTGGGTATTTATTATATCCTTTCTGAATTCCCTCTCTATGTCGCTTGAAATATTAATAATCGGATCTTGATATAGATATTTCGACACTATATCTCGGTCGATATACGGATATATCTCACACCTATTACCTATCGAGATTATCGTATCGTCTTGGTTGGAATTTTGTTCTATATACTGTGCCGCGGACATAATTGAACTCTTTTGTTCCGACGTTGCGGTTAAGTTTTTATATATAATGGTTTCAAAAAAACCTTTGTATGTTTCAAAAAAACTACTGTATAAAAGTAAACCAACAAGTGTTATCGCAACTACTTTGTAACCTTTACACTTTGTTATACCAAAGTCAAGCACACAAACACAAACAAAAACTATAAACGGCAACAAAACTATGCTGTAATGGGGATAGTACGCCCTTGAATACACCACTAAAAAGAGCGACGCCAAAAGTCCTATTAAAACCGAAAGATATATCTTTTTGTTTTGTTTATCAGTTATAAAAAAGCAAATAGACACAGATAATAACAACACAACCGGTATGTATTCGTTCAACTGATTAATATTTAAAGCAATTCTTTCAATACCAAATCCATCGCTTGCATACCTCATGTTAAACAAAAAGAACTGTTGGACGAAGTCGACCGTACTATCTGTTATAACAAGATAAGCGGCAGTAGGCAAAATAAAAACAGCTAATCCAATTAAAAACATCTTAATACATTTATACAACGAAACAAATTCTTTTTTTATAATCAAATCAACAAAAATAACAAGGCAAAACGCAAAAAACAACCCAAACATGTTTGGACGAAGAAGTAACGTTGCCGCAAAACATCCACCAGTAAACGCTATCTCTTTCAAAACAAGTTTTGAAGTTTTAAGGTATTTTGCAAAAAGATAAAACGCTATAAATATAAACGGTAAAGCATAAAGTTCCGCGAGATTTCCGCCTTGGAGCAAAACACCAAGACACAAAAAACCTAATCCTGTTCCTAAGTATGAAACTATGTTACAAAAAAGAATCCCCATTGTTTTTAACGCAAAAAAAACAGAAACCGTAATCACAAGTACTTCAATAAAAAAAATTCCGAAAAAGTCGCCCACAAACCAACCAATAAAATTAAACAGATAAAGCAAAGGTCCTTTGTGGTCGAAATAGTCGATATATGGAAGTTGTCCGCTCGCTATTCCTTTTCCTATCGTGATAAAAACGCTTGAATCTGTGCCGGCGGTTAT
This sequence comes from uncultured Oscillospiraceae bacterium, assembly GCA_964369645.1. Lineage (GTDB taxonomy): Bacteria > Bacillota > Clostridia > Oscillospirales > Ruminococcaceae > CAYJAY01. The sequence goes on from CAYJFO010000100.1 coordinate 4,474, forward strand.
GTTGGAAAACGGGTTGTTGTCCAGTGTCAACCCGATTAATAACGCCAACGCTATCGAGAACATCAAATTTATTGCTAAACTTTTTTTCATAACTACCCACTATATCTGTTAATATCTATTATATATAATCCCACAGATATTCACAAGTTGTCAACAATTATATTGTAATATAGAAAAAATTTTTGCAAAATCGCCAATATTCGTTTTGCAATCGTTTTATTAACAAATTTATATTGAATAATTTATCAAAAATGCTATAATGATATGAGTTATATTTTTCAACATTTCATTCAAAAATCTTTCAAAAGACAAGTTTTGCAATTTCAATTTTGGGAGATTTCGATTTTACCTAACGAAAAACCGCTCTTAATGTGTGGCTTGAAAAGAAAAGGAGCTTGGTTAAAAATTTGCGAAAAAAAGTAAAAATTAAAAACAAAAAACGAATTATAAATAGAAAAGAACCTTTTTTATATGTTTTGAAAAAACGCATATTTCCTTTGGTTTTTTTCGCGTTGTTAACTGCCACAGTTTATCTGTTGCCGTTTGTTTCACATGCCGCAAACAGCGACAAACAAGCACTTCATTTTGACACAGAGGGCTTAGTCCCGTCTTATATAACCGACACGATTGTCGAAGAAGAGGTAAGCGAAATAGAGGGCACTATCCTAACCGAGACTACCCCTGTCGACCCTTCATATTTTTCCGACACGATATTTGTAGGCGACTCGTTGACCGAGGGTTACGGCCTACACGATTTTTTGCAAGGCTACAAAACTATTTGGGCTCGCGGAATCGACCCGTCCTCCGCCATGACAAGCCCTTTCTACTACGCTCCGAACGGCGAAGTTATGACGATGTATGAAGCTATTCTTTACTTCAAACCGCGCAAACTTTATGTCATGCTCGGAACCAACGGTATCAACGTAACGATGGCGGACGATCTTATTCAAGGATACAGCACGTTTGTATATTCGTTAAAGGCCAACGCGCCAGATATGCATATAATCTTGCAATCGCTCCCACCTGTAACGCTTGAAACATCGCTTTCAAACCCAGTGTACTACTCGCTTGAAAATCTTGATAGATATAACCTTTTGATTAAAGAACTTGCCCTTGAATCCGGCTGCTATTTCCTCGACACCAACAGTATTTTCCGTGATTCTACTGGATTTTTGCCCGAGAGCATAGCAGCTTTTGACGGAATTCACTTTACTCAAGAAGCATACATGATGTGGCACAACTTTCTTTTAAGTCATACAATTCAAGGCGACAGCCCGTTTTCAATAGGTCCCGACGGAAAGCTTATACTTTCATCTAACCTTACTCCTCCTACAGAGGAAGTTCCAGTCGAGCCGACGCCGGAACCTGTTCCGACCGTTGAACCAACTCCGGAACCAACAGTCGACCCAAATTCCGTCCCGACAACTTAAAAAAATGTAAAACCGAGCTTTAAAAGGCTCGGTTGTTATATTATTATAACTTTTATCTATGAGGTGTAAAATGAAAAAAAACATAAAATACATTGCAATAGATGCCATTGTTTTTATTGCTTTACTAACAACACTGTGTGCAATAAATTATATTGATTTATCAGTCGTTATTACAATATACTTACCAATATTTATAGTTTCAGCCTTGCTTATTATTTTCCAAAAATACTACATCGGACATATTTTTCTTGTGTCAGCAGAATTAGGTTTAATTACAGAATATACAATTCATTTAATAAACTCTAATAAACCCAATATGTCCGGTGCACTTTTCAATATTGCTATTTTAGCTATTGGCTTAATGGTAGGATTAGTTGTTCAGATATATAAAGGTAAGAAGAAATAAAATTCTTAATAATGTTAAATTTATGTTATAAAAAACAATAACCATTGATTATCGGATTTTTTAATGATATCATAGTTTTAAGATTAACTGTAAAAACACAAAATACAACAACATCAAAAAAGGATGGATTAAATTTTGAATATAATTGCCGACACACATACACACACGATAGCATGCGCACACGCATACAGCACGTTGATGGAAAACCTTGCGGTTGCAAAACAAAAAAAAATTAAGTTTCTTTGTCGAACCGAACACGGCCCCGCGCTCCCCGATGCGCCGCATATTTGGAACATTGAAAGCGGAAAGTCTTTACCAAAAAAACACGATGGCGTCTTCATAATAAACGGCGTCGAAGCCAACATAATCGATTATAAAGGCGGTTTGGACGTTCCCGCGCAACTGCTTGCGAAACTCGACTGGGTCATTGCGTCTTACCATAACCCTTGCATCGAACCGACAACCAAAGCCGAGCACACCGACGGTTGGATTGCGATTGCTGAAAACAAAGATGTTGATGTCATTGGACATTGTGGAGACATTCGTTTTGATTTTGACCTTGAGCGAGCAATCAAAGCGT
>CAYJFO010000101.1:0-6706 GCA_964369645.1 uncultured Oscillospiraceae bacterium
GAATCGAAGTTGAAGAACTTGCAATGCAACCTTCGGCTACATGGTCGACAGCAGATGGCGAAGCAAACATGAGCGGCTGGATTACACAATTCGGTGATGAAATCGAACTCGTAATTGCTAACAACGACGGCATGGCTTTCGGCGCATCGGCAGCTATGGAAAAAGCTGGTGTTTCGATGCCTCTCTACGGTGTTGACGCTCTTGCAGAAGCTTTGACAATGATCGAAGCTGGCACAATGCAAGGAACAGTTTTGAACGACGGCGTAAACCAAGCTGTAGCTACTATTGAATTAGCAGTTAACGCAGCTCAAGGAAATGACGTAGTTGAAGGAACCGATTGGGTTCTTGAAAACGAAGAAACTAAAGCAGTTCGCGTACCTTATGTTGGTGTTACAATTGCAAACGTTGCAGATTTTAAATAAATAAAATCAAATCAAAGGGCATTGAGGTATTTAATAAAATGTACCTCAATGCCTTTTTTTATGAGGTGAGTGTTAGTGGCCAGAGAATATTTATTAGAGATAAAAGATGTACATAAATCATTTAGCGGTGTACCGGTTCTTAAAGGCGTTAATTTAAACGTTCGGCCGGGAACTGTTCATTCATTAATGGGGGAAAACGGCGCAGGAAAATCGACATTAATGAAATGTATGTTTGGCATATATTTTCAAGAAAAAGGCGAATTTTTCTTGGATGGGAAACAGTTCAACTTTGACGATCCTAAACACGCCCTTGAAAACGGCGTTTCAATGGTACACCAAGAGTTAAACCAAATTCTACAGATGACGGTTAGCGATAACATATGGCTAGGTCGTTATCAAAAAAAAGGAATAGTTATCGACGAAAAGACAAAGTTTGCTGAAACAAAAAAGCTGTTTGAAGAAATAGGCGTTGATGTTGATCCAAACGCAAAACTAAGCGATTTAAGCGTTAGTAAGCGACAGATGATAGAGATTGCGAAAGCTATAAGCTACGACGCAAAAATAATAGTTTTGGACGAACCGACAAGTTCTTTGACTGAAAAAGAAGTTGATACACTTTACAAAATTATCAGAAACCTTAAAGAAAAAGGTTGCGGCATCATATACATTTCTCACAAGATGGACGAAATTTTTGAAATCAGCGACGAGGTAACCGTTCTTCGCGACGGCGAATATGTTGGGACAGAAAAGATAGAAGACCTTGACCTTGACAAGATAGTCGCTATGATGGTTGGAAGAAACCTCGAAAATCGTTTCCCCGAAGTTACAAACGTTCCGGGCGAAACCTATTTGAAGATTGAAAATCTAACAACTACATATGAACCGCGCATTAAAGATATTAATCTTGAGGTTAGAAAAGGCGAGATTCTTGGTCTTTATGGATTGGTTGGCGCCGGAAGGAGCGAACTGGTTGAATCGTTGTTTGGTATACGTACGTTAGATTCAGGTAAAATCTATCTTGATGGCAAGTTGCTTGATAATTCAACGCCGCTTAAATCAAGACAGAATAAATTTGCATTACTAACAGAAGAACGTAGGGCAACTGGTATCTTCCCCGTTGCAAATATTCGATTTAACTCGTGTAGCGCGAATTTCCACAACTATCTTAAAGGTGTTATGCTCAACAACACAAAGATGGTATCCGACACTGACGAACAGATTAAAAATATGAAGATCAAAACAAACGGACAATCTTCATTAATCTCGGAGTTAAGCGGCGGAAACCAACAAAAGGTTATAATCGGCAAATGGCTATTAACCAACCCGGATATATTGTTGCTTGACGAACCAACAAGAGGAATTGACGTTGGTGCGAAATACGAAATATATCAATTAATGATTAAACTTGCAAGTCAAGGAAAAGCGATTATCATGGTTAGCTCAGAGATGCCCGAGTTAATGGGTTGCACAAATAGAATAGCGGTGATGAGCTCTGGCAGAATTTCCGGCATTGTTGATTCTAAAGAGACAACGCAGGAAGAAATCTTTAATTTAGCCGCTAAATATTTATAGGAGAATGGGAATGAACACAAAATTACAAAATATCAACAAAGATAAAGTTGTTGATTTTCTCGTCAAATACGGCATCTACCTTGTTATGGGTGCTTTAATACTAACCGTTATAGCTATGGAACCCGGTTTTCTTTCGATGGCGGTTTTTATTAATATTCTATCTCAATCAAGCGTTAAACTTATATTGGCTCTTGGCGTTGGCGGAATTATCGTTTTACAAGGTACCGACCTTTCGCTTGGTAGAATTGTTGGTTTTTCAACTGTTATTGCGGCGTCGTTGCTTCAAGCTCTCGATGCAACAAATAAATTTTATCCGGATTTGTTTTTGAACTCGATGCCTGCACCGATAAGACTTTTTGTAACAGTTATGCTTTGCGTCATAGTCTGCAGCATTTTAACAGCTACAAATGGTTTTATAACCGCAAAGTTCGATGTTCACCCCTTCGTTGTTACGCTTGGAACAAGCTTGGTTGTGTATGGTGTTAATACGCTATACTATAACTTTGGAGGCGGTCAACCAATAGGTAGCCATGACCCGGATTACAAAGCGTTTGTTAACGGTAATATCTTGAACTTTAAAGATTATGGTATTCTTCAAGGAACACCGTTTGAAGATTTCTTTATTCCTCATTTGGTTATCTTTGCTGCGATTATTGCTTTTATCGTCTACTTTATCTGGAACAAAACTGTTTTCGGTAAAAACATGTATGCTGTTGGCGGAAACCCCGAAGCGGCAAAGGTTAGCGGAATTAACGTTTTAAAAGTTTTCGTTCAAGTTAACATCTTAGCAGGTATTCTTTACGGTATTGGCGGATTTTTGGAAGCGGCTCGTATCGGTTCGGCAAACAACGCAACCGGCGTTGGCTACGAACTCGATGCAATAGCGGCTTGCGTTATCGGCGGAATTAGCTTCTCGGGCGGTGTTGGAAACGTAAAGTCAGCAATCGTCGGCGTTTTGATGTTCCAAATCCTCGCATACGGAATGTTGTTCCTAGGTCTTGGTATCGAAATCCAAAACATTATAAAAGGCGCTGTTATCGTTGCAGCGGTTGCTTTGGACAGAAGAAAATATATCAAAAAACGCTAGGAAATCGACAAGGCTATATAATATTAAACAAAAAAGGGACAGGCGCTTGGTGCTTGTCCTTTTAGCGTGTTAAAAAATCTTTTGTATAATAAATGTTGTATAAAAAATAGGTTTGCTATAGTAACGGGGCTTGCGCTTGTCCAAAATGTTGGGCATTTATTCCTTTATAGGACAACCTCAAAGGGTTTTCCCTACAATAAGCTATTATTGTTTTGCCACAATTATAAGGTTGGTTTATAATTGCAAAACGCGACGATATATGATAAAATATAACAGAGTATATACAAAGAGTTTAAACTTGTAGTTTTACAATATATCTGAAGCATAAACCAAAGGAGCTAGTGTTATGGGCAATAAAAAGCCGGAAAAAAACATAAATAGCAATACTGCGCTCGGGACAACAGACGAGGTTATGTCTAATCTTTCGGAGCATTTTGGCCTCACGGCGGCTATCACACCAATAGACCAAAAGATGATAGATTCGGCTAAAAAAGCCAGAAGCAAACAAGAAAAAGAAAAAAAGAAAAAACAAAAGAATATAAAGCCGAAAAAACAAGCGGGCATTATGAAACAACAAGAGATAGACGTTTCGGACAACGTTCCGGACGAAGTCTCGGGAGAGGAGTTTGATAACTTTTTTCAAACGGAAGTTATAGGAAAGATTGTCGAACCGCCGCCACTCCCGCAAAACGAAGACGAGATTGAATATACTGCGAGAGAGCCGTTTAATGACCTTAATACATATCTTGAACAACAAGGCTTTCAAACACCAAATCCCGAAGAATATGACATGTATATGCAGGGAACAACGGCTTTTGAATATGAAGCTTTGAACCGCGGAATAGACCAAAACAACAACGCGAGATCTCAACAACCGTTGGAACATTTCGGCGAACCACAAGAGTTTGAACAACCAAAGCAAGTGGACTTTAAGCAACGCGTTATAAATGCAGCTAAGATATTTTCGCGTCGCGTCAACTTGACCAATGTGTTAAGTGCTGTCGGAATATTTTTGATAGTTGCGACTATCTCGACCGTTGCGGTTTTGATGATTCGCGAAATTAGGGGAACAATAATCGAAGTAGGCTCCGCAACACCAACCCTTCAAAACTCGACGGGTATCGTAAAGATCGACACAAATGGTGATAATAACGGCTTAGGCGAGATGGTGTTTATGCGCGCTTCGTCTGCCGAAGAAGATTTGACGATTACGTTTACCGACTCAAACGGAGACGTGATAACGGGATATCCTTTTTCTGTCGATGTTATAGATGCTAATGGGGAAAGAGAAAACTATGTTGACGAAGACATGGACGGAGAAATATACATAGAAACTATCCCGTCGGGCGGTTACAGCATAGAATATATACCAAACGCAGACGCGGCACAGCCAAACGCGAACACATACCTTGCGGCACGTGCCGTTTCGGTTAACGTTGCGCCAAAGGTTGAATATGTTCCGATTGAATATGTCCCGATAGTTGAAAGCGACGCATCGACAGAACAGGAGGACGGCGGACGTCCAAGCGGCGGAACGTCTAGCACGCCACAACCAACTCCTGAGCCTACCCCCGTAACAACCCCTGACCCGTTTGTCGATACGGTTGAATTTGTTGAAACAAGTTCCGAGGAAAAAACTACGACTAATGAGGTTGTAACCGCATTTTACTTTACACCAGACCTTTATGTTCCGCCGACGGTGACCGAACAGCCGACCGCTACACCGATACCGACCGAAACTCCAACGCCGGCCGAACAATCGACCGATATTTCAACACAACAAACTACGTTTTTGTTTGATACGATTTCGGTTCAAGCGTTGACGCTTGCGACATCGAGTAAAGTTTTAAGGCTTTCGGCTGCTCTCGACCCACAAAAGGTCTATTTGAAAAATTCAGACGGAACACCAACCGACATAGAGGCTATAATAGACCCTGTCACGGGATATCTCATCGGAGCACAAAGGACGCTAAACGACGGCTCGATTGTAAGCGTAGAGATATTCGACAACTCGGATCCTCGAGACATGTTAAAAGACGAGAGCGGAAACTATATTTATCTTGTAACAAAGTCGGAGGAAAAGAAAACTGTTGAAACTGTTGAAACGGTTTATTATGGTTGGCAGACGTTGGACGGAAAAACATATTACTTTAACAAAGACGGTGTAAAGGTAACGGGCGAACAGGTTATCCAAAGCGTTAAATATGTTTTTGATACGGAAGGTGTTATGTTGTCAAGCACAACGCCAACCCCCGTTCCAACCGCAATACCAACCCCAACAATGCCGACCGACGGCTCTAACATAGGCGTAGACGTTTCGGAATGGCAAGAGAACATAGATTGGGTTAAGGTTAAAGAATCGGGCGTTAACTACGCGATATTACGCGTTGGCTTTAGAGGGTATGGCTCCGGTAGGATTGTAGAGGATGCGTCGTTTAGGGAAAACGTAGTTGCCGCAAAGGCCGCCGGGCTTAAAGTAGGGGTCTATTTCTTCTCGTGTGCCCTTAACACACAAGAAGCGGTTGAAGAAGCGAGCGCCGTCTTAAACATGATTGCGGGATACGGGATAGACTATCCAATAGTTATCGATATAGAAACAATAGAGGGAAGCACAGACAGAGCTAACTCTTTTAATTATATGTCGGCAAACGAGAGAACCAAGATAGCCATAGCGTTTTGCGAAACTATCAAAAGCGCTGGCTATACTCCGATGGTGTACAGCTTTAAGAGCTGGCTTGAACATGGCATGTATGCGAGTGAGCTTGAGCAATATTTAATCTGGCTTGCACATATAGGGGTCTCACAGACATCATATGCCGGAAGATACGACATGTGGCAGTATACTTGGACCGGAACAGTTCCCGGAATAAGCGGTGGTGTTGACATGAACAGAAGCTATCTTGGCTATTAGTAGAAAACCTGAACATCGTATAACAAAACAACAAAATCCGAGATGGATAAAACGTTTAAAACACATGAAATTATGTGTAACAACGATTATGTTCAATCTCGGATTTTTATGCGTCAAAATATGACATGCTTTATTGTGCAAGTTATATAATTGATGTACAACGTGCACTAAAATAATATACTTAATATAGAATATATCACAAATGGGTTGACAATGTTGCACAAACAGCATATACTGTGATTGTGCAAAACAACAATGATTTTGCACTTAATATAAATCGTATATATCAACGACACATACAGGAGGTCTTTGAAAATGGTAAAACAAATTAACATCAACGGAATTGGCGACATTAAAAAACTAAACCAAATGGCGACAGCACATGACGGTGAAGTTGGAATTCACACAGAAACAGTCATAGTAGATGCTAAATCGCTTCTTGCTCTTCTTGCACTTGACTACAGCAAAAAAGTAGTATGTGTAACGGAAAACGGAAACTTCTATAATAAGATTAAAGATCTTATTGCGGAATAGGCTTTTGCCTTTTAAAAAACGCCTTTACGGCTTTATATAGATGCTCCGACTATAACTTGGAGCACAACATTAAATATAAGCATAACCCCTCGAACGATTGAATGTGTTCGAGGGGTTATTTTTCGTATTAGATGTAGCTTTAATTTTAAGAAATACTACGGTTTTGCACGAATAGTGCAA
>CAYJFO010000102.1:0-6339 GCA_964369645.1 uncultured Oscillospiraceae bacterium
TTTTTCCGTCTGCATATTGCTTAAATGCTTCTAAAACAAACGGCGCTTTTAGTGGATCAATTTGAAAATGTTGTTTATCATCAAAATTTTCATAAGAAATAAAATTTTTTCGTAATTTTTAAGCACTGTTTCAGTGTGCGGCTTCCACAACTTGTTGTGGAATTAAGGGTTTGGGAAACTTCCCAACAAGCAGGCAAGTAGGTGTGTGGGTGACCGCACGCCCTGCTTGCCAATTTGCAAAGGTTGTACAACTTAATGAGCAGAAAACGCTTGAAAACAGCAACTTTTGTTTAAAAATCAAAAACTGTGGAGCGCAATATAATTTCTTGTTTATTTGCTTGCTTTTTCATAAAATAATCGCTACGATAGTTATTAGTTTATATAACACATAATCATAAACAAATATCGATTATTAAGTAAATGATTTAAGAAGCGACATTCAACTTTCTAACAAACGAATATCTTTTGCACCTTGAAAATTTAATATGAAAGCGAGAATACCTATGGGCAGACGAAAAAAGCTAATCAACAACACAAACATACCTCAACATAAAATCGAATCAATCGCTCGCTGCCTATTGCCGGATATTTTGTCCTATTTTGAAAGCGAGGAGGGGCGGCGGGAATTTAAAAAATGGCGGGAAATGAGAAATTTAGAAAACAACGTTGAGAGTGAGCAAGGGGGATAGAAACGAAAACCAACGCAACTCCTTTCTCCACACCCCAAATTCAGTTTATCTTGACAATATCAAATTCTAATGCTACAATATACCGGCGGTACATACCGCCGGTATATTGTATTTAGGAGGTGTGAAAAATGGAAAACTACAGCGAAACAAGGCTTAAAATATTAGACGTTGGGAAAGCCGAATTTCTGGAACATGGGTTTAAAGACGCTTCGCTTAGCAAAATTGTTGCTAAAGCCGGATTTACTAAAGGAGCTTTTTACGGCTACTACAAAGACAAGGTTTCGCTTTTTTACGACCTGACAGACCCCTGTGCGGATGCTTTTTTTGATAGCTTCAAGAATGCGCAGTCTACCTTTTTTGATTTAGTGGGAACCGATGAAACGGCAAACTCCTATTCACGCTCGACGCAGTTTTTGTTTAGTTTTGTCGAGTATGTTTATGATAATCACGATGCGTTCAAGCTAATACTATGTAAGAGTGCCGGAACTAAATATGCAAACTTCGTTCATGATTTAGTAGAGTTGCAAGTTGACAAAACGCTCCTATACCATGAAGAACTTAAAAAGCTCGGAAAACTTAAAGGCGATATCGACCGAAATCTGTTTCACATATTAACATCAGCATATTACGAAAGCCTTTTTGAAATAATCAGACATGATATAAAAAAAGAAGATGCCCTGCGTTATGCCCAAAAAATCTCAAACTTTTTTACTACAGGATTTGAAACAGTTATAAAATATCTTTAGGTCGGAGTTAAGTATGAATAAAAAAACTGAAAAAAGTTTCAAGAAAAGCGTAATGGCGAGTTGTTTAACCGATATACAAGAAACTCACATTAAGACTGAAATACTACGGCTTTTTGATAAACTGCTAACGGAAAGCAATATCCCCGATAGCATAACATATAAACATTGTTCTCACTCTATTTTTCCGGCGGTTGCAGTGTATAAGGTGCTTACACAGCACAAAAGCGGTGAAACAGCGCTTGCGCAAGTAGCGAAATGTGTTTTTGATGATGCAAAAAAACAAGAAACATTCTTTAAGTCGCTTTCAAAGTTGCCGTTCTTTTTTAAGCTGTTTGGCAATATGTGCAAAGTAGGTGTTCGGACGAATTTCGGCGCCCCGGCTTTTGAAATGATTTGGGAAGAAAACTCAAACAAATATATAAAGTGGACGTGTAGATCCTGCATTTACAGCAATGAATTAACTCGCTTGGGAACGGCGGAACTTACAAAAATTTTCTGTAAGGCGGACGATATAATGTATGGAAATTTAAAGGGCACTAAATGGGCAAGAACAAAGACAATAGGTAACGGCGATGAACTATGTGATTTCAAATTTATAAACAACTAATTGCATATTAAGGGTGTGGGCAATTGCGTTAATAGTGGCGGTGGTGCCGTCGGCGAAAGATATACAATTGTGCTCTGCTTTGCCACTCTTCATATTAAACGGTTAGTTAAAACTAATCTTAAGGAGAAAATAAAATGAACAAAAGCAAAGAAAAAATCAATGTTAGGGACATAATAACTATAGCTATTTCGTATGTAATTATGTTTGTTATCTATGCGGTGGTAGGCGTACCGCTGTCTGCGAGTGTATACGGACACCTATTCATATTGTCAATAAGCGCATTACTATGGGGCTCGATATTTATGTTTTTGTATACAAGAATAAACAAAAACGGAGTAGCGCTAACCCTTGGGATACTTATGGCTCTTTCAAACTTAATCAATTTTTGGGCAATATCTGTTGTAATCTTCGTCGGTGCGGTAATTTCCGAACTGCTTTGGAGAAAGTTTAATAAGAAAAAGTTTTCTACTATGGTAATCTGCTTTACGGTTCAGATTGTAGCGTGGTTTTTGGGAATGGTATTGCCGCTTATTATTATGACAGATACATATGTTAATACATTCGTAGGCTACGAAGATATATACAGGGGTATGGCAGAAATAGTTATGGGACCGATGATTTTGGTTTACCTTGTTACAACGATTGTCGGTTGTATTATAGGTTCATTTATCGGAAAAGCTGTGATAAAAAAACACTTTGTTAAAGCGGGTATCGTATAAATGCTCGGTCTTATGGTAAATTTAGATCCGAGAATGAAACTGCTTATAGCGATTGTTTATATCTCGTCTGCTTACTTTGTTCAAAGCACCGCCTCTCTGCTTTACTTGTTTTTGCTAATAAGCATTTTGTATCTTTTGCAAAAATCATACAAGACAGCGATGCGAGTAGTCGTAGTTTTTGCTGTATTTGAACTGCTTAAATATCTGCTCGGCTACGTTTCAAATGATGATATAGCAGTTCCTATTTCATACATGATTTTCTTTTTGCAAAGAACTTCGGTTGCATTTTTTATGATAGGCTTTATAAGCAGCAAATTAAATGTCAGCAAATTAATCTCATCATTACATAAGATGAAAATACCTATGAGCATTGTGGTTGCGCTTGCGGTTATTTTCCGCTTTGCGCCGACCGTTAAATCGGAATTCATATCAATTAAAAATACAATGAAACTGCGTGGTGTAGGAATAAATGTAAAAAATATATTTTTACACCCAATAAGAACAGCGGAATATGCTTTTATTCCGCTGTTTATTAGGAGCATAAAAATTGCCGACGAAATATCGGTATCTGCAATGACAAGAGGGTTGGGGCTTCAAAAACAGCGTTCCTGTTACGAAGTTGTTAAGTTGCGCTTATCAGATGTAGTTATAACACTAATTATTATTTTAGCGTTGACACCTGCGTTTTTTGCATTTAACGAAGTCTATGGAGGCGTATTATGATTGAATTTAACAATGTAACCTTTAAATACAGCGGAGCAGACGAAAACGCAATCGAAAACTTTAGCCTAACGGTTCAGAAAGGAGAGTTTGTTGTACTCGCCGGCGCTTCGGGCTGTGGCAAAACCACCGTTACAAGGCTTTTAAATAAACTGATACCGGAGTTTTATGAGGGCGAATTTACCGGTAGCGTGACGATAGACGGCAACAATTTATCAGATGTAGAAATTGATAGTTTAGTCTCAGTTGTAGGCTCGGTGTTTCAAGACCCACGCTCACAATTTTTCGCTACAGAAACTATCGCTGAAATTGCTTTTTCTTGCGAGAATTTAAACCTAAATCCGGACGAAATAAAAAAGCGTGTTGATATCGCTGTTGATAAACTCAATCTACACCACTTAAAAGGAAAAAGCATATTTGAGTTATCAAGCGGCGAAAAGCAAAGTATTGCCATAGCTTCGGTCTATACGCTTTCCCCAAAAATCTTAGTTTTAGATGAGCCGTCCGCTAATTTGGATATATCTGCCGTAGAAAATCTTCGCAAAACGCTTGCTCTTTTAAAGGAACAAGGTGTTACCATAATAATATCGGAACATCGTTTAAACTATTTAAGCAAACTTGCCAATAGGATTTTATTGTTTGACAACGGAAAGATAAAAAGCGAATTTAAAGGCGATGAATTTTATAAAATGACAAACAGTAGCGTAAATGCTTTGGGTTTGCGCTCGTTAAATATGCAAGAAATAAAGACACCAAAAAAGCAGATTAGCGATGATAGAAATCCAATAACGCTCAAAGATATAAGCTTTTTTTACAACAAAAACACTTCAATACTTAATAGTATTAGTTTGGATATAAAAAAAGGTAGTGTTGTCGGTTTAATCGGTAAAAACGGAGCCGGCAAAAGCACGCTTATGGATATAATTTGCGGTTTGCAAAAGCAAAAAAGCGGCGAGGTCTATTTTGATACAAAAAAAGCAAAGCCAAACCAGCGTAGCCATGAAAGCTATCTCGTTATGCAAAATAGCGACTGTCAACTGTTTACCGAAAGCGTTCAAAAAGAATTATACTTAGGCAAAAAAACAACTGTAAAAGAGCAACAAGATGCGCTTAAAATACTTGAATATCTAAACCTTGATAGTTTATTAAAAAGGCATCCTGCCTCCCTTTCGGGCGGACAAAAACAGCGACTTGCTATCGCGCTTTCTTGTTTTAAAAACACCGAAATAATATGTATGGACGAACCGACAAGTGGACTTGATTTAGACAATATGAAGAAAGTTTCTACTTTTATTAGCAAACTGTCAAAAGATAAGCAAACATTCCTTGTTGCTTCCCATGATTTTGAATTTTTAGCATGTACTTGCACAGATATTTGTTATTTAGAAAGTGGCGAGGTTAAAGATTTCTTTAACCTTAATAGTGATACTTTGCTACGGTTGCTTAAACTTTTATATGAGGATTAAGGTTTAACTATAAATAGAAAACACCATTGTCCTTTCTCATAACACCACAATAGTCTTGTCAGATAGTAGAGTAATGGGTATAATTAAAGCAACAGTTATTCTATAAACTAAAAAAGCGAGAGGCAATATCCAATGACAATCATAGACGTAGTAATACTTTCAATAGGACTTGCGATAGACGCAAGCTGTGTATGTACAACGAGCGGACTTGTTTACAAACCAAACACAATAAAATCATTTAAAATAGCATTACCCTTTGGAGTATTCCAAGGGGTAATGCCTTTAATTGGATACTTTGGTATAGGACTACTGCCCGACGAGTTGTTTAGATATAATCACATAATAGCGTTTGTGTTGCTGTGTCTTGTGGGCACCAAAATGCTTGTTGATGCCTTAAAATCACGAAGTCGCAAAGAAAAATGCAAAGGCGACGTCAAGCAACTAACAGTACAGATTATGCTTGTACAAGCTATTTCAACAAGTATAGATGCCTTAACAGTAGGTGTAACGCTCGGAAATCAGCCTATACCATTTATGTTTGCGGCTGTAGGAATTATTTCAATAATTACGCTCGCTATGTGTTTTGGAGCAGTAATCCTCGGAAAAAAGGTAGGTACAAAACTGAACAGCAAAGCCGAAATTTTCGGAGGAATTGTTCTTGTTTTAATTGCTGTAAGACTACTTGTAAATGGACTTTAACTCGCATCGCCCGAATACTTTTTATAATCTTCTTATGATGAATAATGGGAAACTGGTATATGATGCAGTGAATAAAGAGCGGTGCTGGTCACCTTGTGCAATTTCACTCTTTTTGACAATAGTATAAAAAGGATTGTAGCTTTGCCTCGTCGCTTTGTCCAAAGGTATAGTCTAAGCCTATGGGAAGCACAGGGGCGCTGAACTGCTCCGGTAGACGACCATGTTCCAGTATCACAGCCGTGTTTTCATACAAGGGTGCCATCGTGAACACCGCTTTGGCTTGTTGACTCATCTGCACACCTTTGGCAAAACGATAGCGACCATTTGCGCCGGCAAAGTTTGGCAAGTGGCTGTCGGCAATTGAGAACAACTCCTCTCTATGTTTGGAGAAAGGGCTGTATTTTTCCATTTCCAAAGACAGGGCATCCATTTGAGATTCCATCCATTTTAATTGCCGGATGGTGGCGGTGCCATTTTCCTTCCACAAAAACCATAGCAATTCTGATAAAGGTTGCCGCATTATAAAGTGGCCTTGTTGCTCCAATCGAACGAGCAAGTCTTCGTCCAAAGAAGTGAGGCAAAGCATATCGCCTACACATACAATGGGTGTTCCATCCCCATTGCCCATATAGTCTCTATCACCTTGTAAAACAGCAGTGAATAGTCCCTCAAAATTTTCAAATTTTAAAGGAA
>CAYJFO010000103.1:0-6190 GCA_964369645.1 uncultured Oscillospiraceae bacterium
GAACAGTTCGCAGAGCCGGAACAGTTCGCAGATCCGGAACAGTACGTAGAGCCGGAACAGTTCGCAGAACCGGAACAGTTCGCAGATCCGGAACAGTACGTAGAGCTCGAACAGTTCGTAGAGCCGGAACAGTTCGTAGAGCCGGAACAGTTAGAGCAAGTTGACCAATCCGAAAATTTTGAACAAAGTGTTTTATCAGACGATAATATGTCGCCTCAAAAGAAAAACCTTTCGTTTTTTATCGGCCTTTTTTCAAGAGAAAACTATCCAAAAATAATGGCGGCTGTCGGAATTTTTGCTATCGTTGCGGTTTGTTCGTCCGCTTTTTGGTTTTTGAAAAATGAGATGTCAGACGTTCCGACGATTTCGGGGTTGGATCAAAGCATAGACGTTTTAACAACCGAACAAACACAAAAACAAGAGATATCAACGCCTTTAGACCAAGTCGGAAAAAGGGTTTTTATGCGCGCGTCGTCCACTGAAGAAGATATACTCATTAAATTTTTAGACACAGATTACCAAAAAATAGAGGGTTATCCGTTTGAAGTCGAGATTAAAAATGCTGACGGCGAAACCGAAACCCATACAGACGAAGACACTGACGGCGAAATCTATGTCGAAAAGATCTCGTCGGGCGAATACATAATAAACCCTATAGAAACCACAACCGATATAATCCCAACCACAACCGAAACGTATATTTTGCCACAAGCGATTGATGTTAACGTTGCTCCTAAAGTTGCTTATGTTCCTATCGAAGACATCGAGGACATCGTTATAAACGTCGGCGGCAACAACTCCGACGAGGACGGAAGCAGAAGGCCAAGCGACGGAGGCGAGGACGAGTTTGACCATGAAGAGGAAGCACCCGAGACCCCCACCTATCCCTCTGACACGGTAACTTTTGTTGAAAGTTCCGTCTCGCAAGAGATTAAACAGATTGAAACAACAGCCATTAAATTTAAAGCGTCGGTGTATACCGATAATTCTGTTCAGCCGTCGCAAGACTATCTTGTTTTCCATGATGGCAACACAAGCCCATACATAGCGGTGTACGACCAAAACGGATATCTTTCGGGAGCGTTAGAAAAAAATTCAAACGGTGAATGGGTTGATTACAATATATGGACAAACGAGCAAAAAACCGAAATCGAAAGAATAATAACAAGCCACAACCCGGAAGGTATACAAAAGTTTAGCGCCGAACGCCTTGAAGTTACCCAAACGGTTGACCAAACGGTAACGGTATATAAAGGTTGGCACGATATCGACGGAAAAAGATATTTCTTTGACATGAGCGGAAACGCCGTCACGGGCGACCAGATTATTTTGGGAACGTCGTACACGTTTGGTGACGACGGAGCGTTAGTTTCTACCAACGCAGACCCAACCCCAATTCCGACCCCAGTTCCTGAAAACGACGGAAGAGCAAGAAAAGGTATCGACGTTTCCGAGTTCCAAGAAAACATAGACTGGGAAGCGGTTAAAGGCTACGGAATAGAATACGCATTTATTCGCGTAGGGTTTAGAGGATATGGAAACTATGGCAGCATAGTCATCGATTCCGAATTCCACAACCATATTCAAGGTGCCATAGACGCCGGGCTTAAAGTAGGGATATATTTCTTCTCGTGCGCAACGACAACACAAGAAGCTGTTGAAGAAGCGAGCGCCGTCATAAACTGGATTAAAGACTACGACATAACCTATCCCGTCGCAATCGACATCGAAGATCAAGTTCCGGTTAACGGTGTCCACACAGACCGTTCAAGGACGTTTAACAACATGAACCGCGACGAAGCAACAAAGATAGCGACGGCATTTTGTGAAACGGTTAAAAGCGCCGGTTACACACCGATGGTTTACGCAACAAAGAGTTGGTTCGAAGACCGATTCTACACAAGCGAACTCGAGCAATACGAAATCTGGATGGCGCACATCAACGTCAACCAAACCAGCTACAGCGGAAAACTCGACGTTTGGCAATATTCCCACACAGGCATTGTTCCGGGAATTAACGGGACAAAATATACAGATTTGAACTGGAGTTACATGGGATATTAATCTGCCATTTTAATGCCAATCAAATTCACTCAAAAACAAGACAAAAACAAATCTTAAACCACTAATTAAACTGTAACATCTTCCAAAATATTTTTAAAGTTTTAATAATTCACACAAAATATTTGCATTGCTTTAAAATATATGTTAAAATACAAGATATTTTATTTATGCAAATTGAATAAAACTAATAAAAACTAGGAGGACAAGAACAATGAGCAAAAGATTATTTTCAGTAATGGCACTCGTAATGGTAGCCGCTATGCTTTTAACCGCATGTGGCAACCCCAACGCAGCAACCGAAGGCGAAGACGCTTCGACAAGTGACGCGGCGACAACCGAAAAAGTTGATTTAACTTTCGGAACGGGCGGAACACAAGGAACATACTACGCAGTTGGCGGAACAATGGCTACCGTTCTTAACAACGTAATGGAAGGTGTTAACCTTACAGTTGTTTCGACAGGCGCTTCTAAAGCAAACATCTTGGACATCGACGACGGTTTATCCGACCTTGCTATCGTTCAAAACGACGTTATGGACTATGCAGCAAACGGAACAGACCTTTTTGCTGAAGACGGAGCTTTTTCTACATTCAAAGCTGTTGCAGGCGTTTATGATGAAACCTGCCAAGTTATCGCTGTTCCCGGAATTGAAAGCATCGAAGACCTCAGAGGAAAAACAGTTAACGTAGGCGACGCAGGAAGCGGAGTTGAATTTAACGCAACTCAAATCCTTGCTGCATACGGAATCGACATCAACGAAGACATCAACAAAGTTAACGGAAGCTTTGGTGACGCTGCTGACTCTATCAAAGACGGAAAAATCGACGCAGCATTTATAACTGCCGGTGCTCCAACAACAGCAGTTGTTGACCTTTCGATAGCAAGAGACATGGTTCTTGTTGAGATAGACGACGAACATGCAGACATGTTGATGGAACAATATCCGTTCTACACAAAAACAACTATCCCCGGCGGCACCTACAACGGAGTTGACGAAGACGTTCAAACTCTAAGCGTTCGCGCAACAATCATCGCTTCGGAAACAGTAAGCGAAGAAGCAATCTATGAATTCACAAAAGCGATGTTTGAAAACCAAGAATCACTTAAAACAGGACACGCTAAATTTGAAGAACTTGTTCTTGAAGAGGCTGTTCAAGGTATAACAGTTGATTTCCACGCCGGTGCTCAAAAATACTACGAAGAAGCCGGAGTACTATAATCTTTGTTAGGAAAAACCATAACAAAAAACAAATTTTTATACTTTTTGGTTGCAACGGCTCTTGCCGTTGCAATCTTTGTATTGTTTGAAATAAATAACGGCGGCACTATTTATATTAAAAACCGAGACAACGGCGAAGTATACGCTAGCTATAGTTTTAAAGAGGGCGAACAGTTCGCCGTGTCTTTTATACATTCTGTCAACAAAACCCCTGTGGAGGACAGATATAGGATAACAGATGGCCAAATTGAGATTTACGAAACAAAATATTTTGGGTTCGGGGCGGGCGTTCAAACCGAACTTGTCGGCAACCAAAAATTAGTCATGGGCGACGACGGCTCGATGACGATAACCGACATAGACACAACAATAGACAATCTTGCTTATAATATTAGTCCGATATACGACCATATATTAATACTAGATGACAAGCAAATAAGTTTAAAACAGCTTTGTTTCCCACAAAGGGGCATTGTAATAGAGTACGAAAGCTGATAAAATAAAAACATATAGAAAGGTGGTTGATTAAAAGTGGATAAAAAAACAGAGGAAAAACAGCTTGATGTCGGCGCGGAAGAAAAAGCAAACTCTTTCGACGAAACGACGGAACAAAAAAGCGCTGAACAAAACCTTGAAGAGGTAAAGTCTGCGGAGAATGCCGTTGCAGACATTATGAAAAAGTATGACCGAGAGTCAAACGTTCGTATCTACAAAGGCAAACCTAAAATTGCGGTCAGAGTTATGCTCATAGCGTTTTCGGTTTACATGATTTTGATGAACTTGTACTCGACATCAAGCGAGCAGGTGCGTCGCTCGATGTTTGTGGGAATGGTTATAATTCTTGTTTTTACGGTCTTTCCAATGGTGAAAGGCAGAGTGCAAAAGGTTAACTACATTCCATGGTATGATTGGGTTCTCGGCATCATAGGCTCGTACAGTTTCTTTCATTACGCAATATTTTTTCAAGATATCGTCCAAAAAGCCACAAGGATAGACACGCTTGAAGTTATACTTGGGGCAATTGGTATAGTTGTTCTTGCGGAGGCTTGCCGACGGGTTACGGGGCTTCCTATAATCGTTGTTGCATCGGTTGCGATAGCGTATGCGTTTATTAGCGGTGTTCCGTTTTCGCGCATTGTGTACAACTTGTTTTACACAACAACCGGAGTTATCGGTGTTCCTATCGGAGTCGCCTCAACGTTTATAGTTCTGTTCATAATCTTTGGCGCATTTCTTGAAACGACGGGGATTTCAAACTTTTTCATATCTTGCGCAAACTCAATAGCCGGCGCAAGCTCGGGCGGGCCCGCAAAAGTTGCGGTTATTTCAAGCGCACTTTGCGGAATGGTTTCGGGAAGTTCGGTCGGAAACACCGTTACAACCGGAAGCGTTACTATACCGATGATGAAAAAAACGGGTTACCCCGGAGAGTTCGCCGGAGCAGTCGAAGCTTCCGCTTCGACTGGTGGACAAATTATGCCTCCGATAATGGGCGCTGCCGCATTTTTAATGGCTGAAATCTGCAATGTTCCATATGCGACAATCATTCAAAAAGCAATTCTGCCGGCGTTCTTATATTTTTCCGGCGTGTTCTTGATGGTACACTTCAAGGCGAAAAAGTTAAACCTTAAAGGCGTTCCGAAAGAAGAACTACCTAAATTTAAAACTATCGTTAAAAATCTATATCTGTTGTTGCCATTAGTGGTACTCGTGTATATGATTATAGACGGTTACACGATGTCTCGTTCTGCAATTTTTGCAACGCTTGTTGCAATAGTTGTCGGAATCTTCAATCGCGAACAACCGCTTAAAGTCGACGGCTTTTTCACAGCCCTTGAAAACGGTGGAAAAGGAACGCTTTCGGTTGCGGCGGCTTGTGGAATGGCGGGCATTATTGCCGGAGTCGTTACTATGACAGGACTTGCGCAAACCCTCATTTCGGGAATTGTTGCAATTGCCGGAAACAACCTTATAATTGCGCTTTTCTTTACGATGATTTCGTGTATCATACTTGGCATGGGCGTTCCGACAACCGCTAACTATCTAATCATGGCGACGACTTGTGCCCCGATACTTACTATCGGAATGAACATGGACATAATAGCGGCAAACATGTTTGTTTTCTATTTCGGAATAGTCGCAGACATAACCCCTCCCGTTGCGCTTGCGGCGTATGCGGGCTCGGCGATAGCCGGCTCAAAGCCGATGAAGACGGCGCTCAACGCCACTATGCTTTCGATTGCGGCATTTGTCATTCCGTATATCTTCGCTTTTGACAACGCGCTTTTGTTTATCAACACAACACCAATAGAGGTTGTTCAAGTTACGATTACTGCGTTTATCGGAATGTTTGCTATCTCCGCCGGTATGATAGGATATATGTTCCGCAACCTTAACGTTTTAGTAAGGCTTGTGTGTGTTGGTTCGGGGCTTATGCTTATCTATCCTAGCGTGATGACCGACGTTATCGGGGTTTCGGTTATAGTTATAATTAGCGCATATCAACTTATTGTTAACCGTAATCAAAACAAGCTTAAAACAACGTAATTTTAAGCTATCTAACAGCAAAGCACAAACGGCGAGACTTTTTAAGTCTCGCCGTTTGTGTGTCAAAAAAGGTGCACCCTCAAAAATGTTGCACAAAACCGCAATAGAGTTTGTAGGGGATGGCGTCCTCGACATCCCGTTTTTAGGGGATTTGTGGTGATTTTTCGGGTCGTCGGGGACGCCGACCCCTACATTCCACCCATTATGTTTGTGCATTTTAACGAAACACAATTTTGCAATAGGGGTTTTTCGACAGTCTAACGGCGAGACTTAAAAAGTCTCGCCGTTAAATATTTCTATTTTACACTATTCAAAATCTCGCCACGCAAGTGGCGCTAATTCGTCGTTCCGACAAACCAC
>CAYJFO010000104.1:0-6112 GCA_964369645.1 uncultured Oscillospiraceae bacterium
GGCTCGACCGGTGGCGGCTCGACCGGTGGTGGCTCGACCGATGATTCAAACAATGAAGATAGCCCTCCAATAGTTATCCCCCCAACTCATATAACGGTTAATGAGGTTGGAGATATCACATTAAATCCAGGTTCGCTTAACGATCTTCCTGACGGTGAATATAATATTCAAGTTCAATTGGAAGACGAACTTTACGAATCAACTGTAATCGTTAAAAACGGTATTCCATTGTCAACCTACATAGGAAAACATGCTAGAGCTGCGTGGTCGTTAGTTGATTTAATTCTGACAATTATCACAAATATACTTTTCATACTTTTAATGATAACTTATTTCACCAATAAAAAAGATGAAGAAGAAAACAATGAAGCATATTATCAGACATATAGATTTAACACACAAGAAAAAGAAGAGACAGAAGAAAGCAAAGAGTTAAAACGCAAAGGTCTTTTCAGAACTTTAAGCTTACTGCCTGCGATTGGATCAATAATACTATTTATCCTAACTCAAGATATAACGTTACCAATGATCTTAATAGATAAATGGACGATCTTGTTTGCAATAATTACAATAATCCAACTGTGTCTTACATGGTTATCTAGAAAGTCTTTTAAAGAAAACGAAGAGGACGAGGACGATTCACAAATAGCACAGATTGGTTAAACTTAAATCTATATTAAAACCATGCATCAATCCTACAGATTAAATGATGTAATTACTCAAAAAACGTTAAACGGCTGGGCAGTTATAAAAAACCGCCCAGCCGTTATTCTTTTTAATTTTCTAACAACTTTTCGCATTGTTCCGTTGGCGCAATGCTTCCGCATTCGATTGTAGGAATATCTCCTAAAAAGTTGTCTTTTCCCCGAGCTTCTTTTACCGTTTCATTAAAGTAAGCGTAAATCTCTGAGTCTAGGAATTCTTTATAAGCATAGCCCTCTAGCGGGATATCATAATCTAAGGTAATCAACCCTAAGTCTTCGAGATTTTTAAGCTGTTTGCCGATACTTTTTATCTGCTCCATGCTGTCTTTAACATCTACAATAAACACAGGCGAAAGAGCTACATTTTTAAAATCATGTTCCTTACTACTTGTTACAATAAACCTTACAACGGGCAATAATCTAGACTCTAATAGTTGCCTTAAAAAAACAAGTTCCGTTTCGCTTAAATCTTCGATTGTTACGTTTTTATGTTTACAACAACCTTTCTCGTGTATGCCGTGTGAATGGCAACCGCAATTATGGTGGTGATCGTGGTGGTGTGAATGAGAACCACAACCGCAACCGTGTGAATGTTTATGCTCAGACATATAATACCTATCCTTTCTTAGTGAACCGCGTAAAGTTTTTTACTTTCTAATTTTTTATTGTTTTAACTATAAATGCAAAATACACTATATGAAAAACCCAAACAAAAAACAAAACCGTTTGGCCTATTGGCACGGCATCCATCATTATAAACCCTATCGTCATTAAAACAGTGACCGTAATCATAATTTTAACTTTAGTTTTAACCGTCATCCCCTGCCCTTTTACATAGCTTTCTAGATTGTTTTTGTATAGCTTTGTGCCTTTAAACCATCTATCAAGTTTTTCGCTACTTTTGCCAAAACCGAATGCCGCAACTAGCAAAAAAGGGAAAGCGGGCAACAACGGAACAACTGCTCCAAGCGCGCCAATCCCAAGGCCAATAAACCCTATACAAAGATATATTATCTTCTTAATTCTCATTTTTCCTCTTTCTTTGCGTCAACAAATGCTTTAACGCTTCTTTTGGATGATAAAATATCATTCTCGGTCCCGAAAACCGCATAACTTCGCGAATTTTCTCTCTCATCTCAGGTTTGTAACAATGCGTTTGGCAGTTAGAGCAAAAAGTTTTGCTTTGTTTAAACGGACACTTTTCCGCTCTTTCATGCGCATAATCCAACAGTTTTTCACAACTGTCACACATTCCCTTAGTTCGGTGTTGCTTTTTACAGTAGATTTCTATCATCAATTTAACGATATGTTTTTCATTTTGAAGTTTGTCCATTAACTTTGCCTTACCGTTTCCATATTTAACACATTGTCCGCAATTTTCACGGTAGATTTCCTATGCGAAACTAAAACAACAGTTTTATCTTTGCATTCTCTTAGTGATTTTAAAATTACAGCCTCGTTTAAACTATCAAGATTACTTGTCGGCTCGTCAAGCAAAATTAAATTTGCGTCATGTAAAAATGCCCTCGCTACTCCTATTCTTTGCTTTTCTCCGCCCGATATTGTGTCGCCAAGCTCGCCTACTTGCGTGTTGTATCCGTTTGGCAAACTTTCTATAAACTCATGCAAAGAAGCGTTTTTTGCCGCTTTTACAACATCCTCGCTTGTTGCGCTTATGTTGGCTATTTTGATGTTGTTTTCTATTGTGTCGTGGAAAATATGTGTTTCCTGTGTAACGAAACTTTCGTTATCTCTAAGGCTTTTGGTGTTGATGTTTTTTATATTCTCGCTCGAAATTAAAACTTCGCCGCTTTGTACATCGTAAAACCTCATCAAAAGTTTAAGCGTTGTAGACTTTCCACAGCCACTTTTTCCACTTATCGCCAAAATTTTGTTTTTCTCAATATTTAGCGAAAAATCATTTAATATATCTTCGTTGCCATAAGCAAAACTTACTTTGTTAATCTGTGCATCTTCAAAGGTGATGTCTTTTCCGTCTTTGACTTGTTCAACAACGGGAACGTCGTCCAAGATATCAAGAACTCTGTTTCCGCAAGCTATTGTTTGGGTAAGCCCTGCGCCTAGATTTGCCACAGATGTAACGGCGCCAAAAGAAGAAAACAACATAATTGTAGGAACGATAACCGATGTTAAATTGACTATATTATTTATATACAAACAAGCCGATACAAATAACATTAAAACTGAAAAAACAAGAATCGTCAAATTAGTAAGCGAATAGGTTTTACCAAAATATTTTTTTATCTCTTTGTTTGAAACTTCTATTTGTTCCGATAGTTCGCTTATTTTATCTTTGCGTTCGTTTATATATCTATACTGTAAAACTTCTCTTATGCCGCGCAAGCTATCGAGAAAACATGTGTTAAGCCCACCAACTTTCTCCCTGTGGCTCTCTCCGCTTTTTTTACTCTTGCTAGAAACAACTATCGGTATAACCAACCCTACCGAAATATGGGCTAGCAAAGCAATAATTCCAAGCAAGATATTAAAGCTTCCTATAAAACAGATGACAACAATAGAGGTTATGAAAGCTATGCAAATAGGCGAAACTGTGTGTGCGTAAAACACTTCCAAAAGCTCTATATCAGAGGTTATAATAGAAACAAGGTTGCCTTTGTCCTTACCGTCAAGTTTTGCCGGCGCAAGTTTTCTAAGCGCAGAGAAAACTTTATCACGAATTAGCGCGAGAAGCTTAAACGCAATAAAGTGGTTACAGTACTGCTCTATATAATGTAAAATCCCACGCAAAATAGCTATCACAGCAATTATCGTTATGATTAAAGCAAGACTTTCGCCGCCGTTTTGTATAATATCTACTATCGCAAAACTACCTAAAACGGTAATAAAGCTTGCACAAAAATATCCCAAGCAACCCATAATAATCGCTACCGTCATTATAAGGACGAGCGGTTTTACAAGCCCTATAAGCCTTGACATTACATTAAATGAAGATCGACTGTTCATTATCTTTGCACCTCCATTTTTTCAAGACTTTGCTGTGTATTCCAAAGTTCGCTATAATAACCTCTGTTTAAAAGTAGCGTCTCATGTGTTCCGCTTTCGGACAGTCTACCGTCTTTTAGCATATAGATAATATCGGAATCAACAACGTTTAGAAGTCTATGAGAAATTAGCACTATCGTTTTTGTATGTGCCAATTCTTTTATAACGTTCATTATCTCATTTTCGCTTTCAGCATCAATGTTGCTTGTAGCCTCATCAAAAATGTACATCTCGCTGTCATGCAAAATAGCCCTCGCAAGCGCAAGCCGTTGGCATTGTCCGCCCGAAAAATTACCGCCTTTTTCAAGCAATACTGTGTCAAGCCCGTTTTCGCTTTGTAAAAAATCGGATAAATTAACTTTATTAAGCGCTTGCCACATCTCCTCGTCGGTAGCGTTTTTGTTTGCCATAAGTAAATTTTCGCGCACTGTTCCTTTGAAGATATACGAATTATTCGAAACTAAAGTTATCTTTTGCGACAAGCTTTCGTTTGAAACTTGTGAAAGCTCTACCCCTCCGACATTTATGTTTCCACTGTAATTTTCGTTAGTTTGTGTCAAAATTCCTGCAATTGTGGATTTTCCACACCCGCTTTTCCCTACTACCGAAACAAAGCTATTTTTTGGTATTTCGATATTAATATCGCGTAAAATCTGTTTATCATCATACGCGAAATTAAGGCCACTAATTTTAATATCAACTTGTTGAATAGCTCGCGTCTTAGGCTCGTCCTCTTCAATATCAAGCAACATGAATATCTTTTTACTTGCAGCAATTCCGTTCATCGCAATATGAAAAAAACTGCCTAAAATTCTTAATGGCAAGAAAAAATCCGCACTAAGCATCATTATTGCAAACATACCAAACAAAGGGATATTACCCGCGTTAAATTCAATCAACGCAAAAATTATCCCAAGCGCCGCCCCTCCATAGGCCACTATGTCCATTAATATTATCGAGTTAAGTTGCATCGACAAAACTTTCATCGTTACAACCCTAAAGCGTTCGGCTTGTTTGTTCATTTGTTCATGCTTGTATTGGTCAGAGCTGTAAATTTTAAGCGTATTTAACCCTTGCAAATTTTCTAAAAAATTATCGCCAAGCCCAAGATATTCGCCCCAATATTTAGCAAGAAGTTTTTTTGCAAATTTCTGTACAAGCACAATGGATATCGGAATTAGCGGAACACATATAAATAAAATCACGGCAACTTTTATATTGATAAACGAAACCACAGCGAACAAAATTAACGGTGAAATCATTGAATAAAAAAACTGTGGCAAAAAATTTCCGAAGTAGGTTTCAAGTTGTTCGACGCCCTCGACCGACATTTGAAGCAGTTCGGCGGAAGAAAGTTTTTTTGTATATTTGCTACCGAGTTTAATTACCTTATCGTAGATTTTATTCCTTAAGATTATTTTTACAGATTTTGAAGCAAGATAACTTTGTATGCTCGCAAAATATATCGAACCTACCTTTACCGCTATACACAGCAAAATTATAACAGCATACTGAAAAAAATCAGCGGATATTAAGCTATTATCTATTAATCTACTAATAAAGACGCTAATAGTTATCATCAAAACTATGTTTGAAACAAGTCCAGTTATCTGAAAAACAACGTTTTTAACAATGTGCGAAGTGGCGTTTGGTACCATTTTAATTAATCTTTTATTAATCATTTATAATCCTACTTTTAGTTTCATCCGAAAGACCTTTAGAACACATTTATATCGTTAATTATATTGTACAGAACAAAAACGAAACTGTCAAAGTTAAATGTCTGCATAGTTCGCTTTTCTATATAAATCAAATGAAAGATTTTTTAGCTATTTAATGCGTTTTATCCACAACAAAAATCCGAACCATCCACGGACAAAGACTACCCTATCGTGTTTAGTTCGGATGTTTGCTTTATTTTAACTATATTTTTTATGTGTTGATAAACGAGGTCTGCAAAAAATTAATACCCCATCAAAAACTCGTCCACTTGTCCGGCACACTTAATGCCGTCTGATATCGCCCAAACGACGAGCGATTGCCCACGTTTCATGTCTCCGCACGCAAAAACATTGTCGAGGTCCGTTTGGTAGCTCAAATCATTTTTGGTAGGGATTTGAGTTTCTCCAACGATATAATCTTCAAACCCAACAAAACCTGCGGCTATCAAAAGCATATCGGCTTTAAGCGTCTTTTCGCTATCCTTAATTTCGCAAAGCTTCCCGTCCTTAAACTCTACAGCAACCGTCAAAACCGAAGATATAACTCCATCTTTTTGAAAGATTTCTTTTATTGTGGTTTGAAATATACGAGGATCGTTTCCAAAAATTTCGACAGCCTCTTGTTGTCCATAATCGGTGTTTAATACTTTTGGCCATTCGGGC
>CAYJFO010000105.1:0-6041 GCA_964369645.1 uncultured Oscillospiraceae bacterium
CAATAAGACAAAGTGCTGTATTAAATACGCCAACAATTCTGGAAACTATCTTAAAGGTTGGGTTAATTAGCTATTTTGAATTTGCTTTTGGCGAATGGTTTAGCTTGTCGCTCGTTCTGCTTTTGCTTTTTTTGACACCATATATTATTAATATAACAAAAAAGTTATCTGGATTTACACTACAAAAACTTATTTTGTTGATTTTGGCACAGTATATGCTTGTGTGCGGTATGCTTTGCACACCATACTACGGAATGGGTGAAGTTGGGAACTTTGGCGGTGGAAAAGCGATAAATGTTGTTTATGCTGTTTTTTTTGTTTGTGTAATAATAATATACGGATATACAGTTGGTTTGCTTCAAGAAAAAAAGATACTGACCATATGCATAGATAAGATACCCCCAATTTATCAAAAAATTATAGCTGTTTTTTTTAGCGCTATTGTGTTTCTCGGAATATTTTTTTATGGATCGAATTACTACGGATATTCAACAAGCGGACTTGCCATATCCGAAATAATCGGTGGGGTGAATAAAACATATAAACAACAGATGGATCAACGACTTAAAATTTTTAATGATGATAGTATAAAAGATGTTGTACTTGAACCCCATGTCTATTCGGTTTTTTTTGGTTATGATGTACTAAATGTCGAGAGTAATCTTTGGCCGAACACTTCGGTAGCACGCTACTATGGCAAGGATAGCGTGTCTTTGAAGGATGTTGAGTAAGAAGTTGCTTCAAATATTATTGTTTTAATTAATCTATCAGTAATAAAAGTGATTATTTATAGAAAAACTGTTTAAGAGGGAATGATGAACAACAAAATACAACAAAGTCTTTTTGTAAAGTTTATAGAAAAAATTAACATCAAAACATGTATAGCAGTTTTCATGATTTTGGTGACGATGCCGATATTGTATTATTCTTTTTTCTCTTATCCGTTGCTTGATGATTTTAATAATTCAATTACAACGAAAACGGTGATAGAGTCACAGGAATTTGGAATTATTACTTTGATTAATTCCGCAATTACAAGGGTGCAAGATGTATATAATAGTTGGCAGGGCACATATACTTCGGTTTATATAATGACGTTTCAGCCCGGGATATTTGGCGAACAGTGTTATTTTTTAACTACATGGATACTGATTATAATCACATTGCTTAGTTTTATTTACTCAGGTAAAAAAATACTTAACTGTTTAAACGTTGAAAATAAGAAGGCGTGTTTCATAAGTTTATGTATTTGGTTTTTTTATATACAAACAATGCCGGATATAAAAGAGGGGCTTTTTTGGTTTAATGGAGCTATGCATTATATTCCGTTTTTGTGTTTACAATTAATTGTAATAGCTGTCTTGATAAATGGGTATAAGTTTGGGTTCAGTAGGATACAAATTATATCAAGTTCACTTCTTGGTTTTTTATTGTCGGGAGGAAACCAGATAACAGCGTTTTCAAACATACTAATTATAATTTTAATTAGTTTATTTGCTGTGTTTATAGACAAGAAAACTGCAAAAATTAAGCCGTTGTTGATTCCTCTTTTTGTATCTTTGGTAGGCTTTGTAATAATGCTCCTTGCCCCTGGTAACGCCATAAGGCGAGAGGCAACCAAAGCTATGGGTGCGGTGTATCCAAATGTTGTCGAAACTATAATTGCCTCGGCAATTGCATATTTTGACTTTGCTATTAATAACTGGTTTGGTGCCGCACAACTTTTGTTTTTTATTTTCATTACACCACTTGCAGTTAACACAACCAAAAGGCTCTCTGGTTTTAAATTTAGCACGTTTGTTTTGTTGTTCCTTGCACAGTATGCTGTTGTGTGTGGAATGCTTTGTACAATCTACTTAGGTGTTGGCCATTTTGGGGCAGGGCGAGTAACAAACATTATCTACCCGGTTTTTCTTATTTCATTGATAGTTGTGTATGGTTATCTAATTGGTTTACTACAGGAAAAAGAGATAATAAAGGTAGATTTTTCCGTTATTCCGTTGTTTTACAAAAATTTGGTGAGCGGAGTTTGTAGCTTGGTAATTTTGGTGGGAATTTTTCTATTAGGGTCTAACTACTATCAATATTCAACGTCGGGAATGGTGCTAGCTGAGATGCGCGGAAACACTCATAAAATTTACGCACAACAGATGGAACAAAGACTTGAGTTGTTGAACGACGACAGTATAAAAGATGTTGTTTTTGAACCACACATTAAATCGTTTGTTTTTGGAGAAGAAAGCTTGTCCGAAAACAAAGATGATTGGCCTAATACAGCAGTTGCAGAATACTATGGAAAAGACAGTGTATCTTTAAAGGTTGTGGAGTAAATACAATTAGATGAAATATAAACAACTTGACAGCATAATAAAAACATTTTCAAGACCCGGATCTGTTCCGGGTCTTGAAAGGGTTAGAAAACTTTGTGATCTGCTTTACAACCCTGAAAATAAGTGCAAAACTATTCATGTCGCAGGTACTAACGGCAAAGGTTCGGTTTGCGCACATCTTGAAAGTGTTTACAAAACCGCGGGGGTAAAGACGGGGTTGTATACTTCTCCGCATCTTGTTAGGGTAAACGAACGTTTCAGAATAGACGGAAAAGAGATAGAAGATAACGAACTATTTAGACTTGTTGAAACGATATCAAAAGTATCAAAACAAAATAATATAAAGCCAACCGAATTTGAAATATTAACAGCGGTGGCTTTTTTATGGTTTAGCGAAAACAACTGTGATATAGTTATTCTTGAGACCGGACTTGGCGGACGGTTTGACGCAACAAACGTTGTAACGTCGCCGTTATGCTCAGTAATAACCTCGATTTCTGTCGACCACACTGATTTTTTGGGGAACACTGTGGAACAAATTGCGTTTGAAAAAGCCGGAATAATCAAAGACGGAAGTCCCGTTGTTATTGGAGATTTTTCTAAAGTGAAAGAAACTCTCGTTGCATACGCAAACCAAAAAGGTTCAAAGACTTTTTTGGTTGACAAAACAGCGATAGCAGAGATTTTTCACAACGATATGTTACAAAAATTCGAGTATGATAAAAAAGAATATGAGATAACCCTTTTGGGAAAACATCAAATTCAAAACGCCGTCATAGCTATTGAGACGGTGGAAACGGTAAACAAAAAAGACAAAGATCTTTTTGTGTCGAATGATAAACTCAAACAGGGTTTAAAGCAAACGGTATGGAACGCAAGGTTTCAAGCATTTTGCGACAATTATAAACCCATAATCATTGATGGAGCACACAATGTTGCCGGAGCAAAAAGTTTGGCTCAAGCGATAAGGAGACATTATAGCGGCAAAGAGTTCACCGTTATAGCAGGAGTTCTTGGCGACAAACAATGGCACACGATGTTTGATATTTTTTGTGAGATTTCAAACGACTTTGTTTTGGTTACACCGAACAATCCTCGTGCTTTGCCAAAAGAAGAGATATATAATTACATTGAAAGCAAACCAAAAATAAAGGCGATAGTAGAACACTCGTTAAAATCTGCCGAAAGATTGGCGCTTTCGCACAAAACAGATGGTGTGATTATATGTGGTTCACTGTATCTAGCGGGGGAGTATCTCGAAATGAAAAGTTTGAAATAGATTGAATTACTTTAATTTTGTTTAAAATTAAGAGCAAACAAGATATATATTAAAATGTTGGCGATTTTCAACACTTTAGCGTAGTAGCGTGATAAAAAGATAAAGTGTATAATGTGATCATGATAAAAAGGAAGGGAAACTACAAAAAATGAAAAAATCTAATCTTATGAAAATCATGGCAGTCATTATTGCCGCAATGCTAATCTTTACCGCTTGTGCGGGTTCAAATGAAGTTGAAAAAGAAACTTTCGTGCTAGGTCTTGACGATTCGTTCCCGCCTATGGGATATCGTGACGAAAACAACGAGATAGTCGGGTATGACATCGACATTGCAAAAGTAGTTTGTGAAAAACTTGGAATGGAACTTGTTCTTCAACCTATTGAATGGGCAAACAAAGAAAATGAACTAAATGCCGGAAATATTGATGTTGTTTGGAACGGTATGACGATAACAGAGCAACGTCAACAAGACATGCTTATGACAGCGGGTTATATCGAAAATTCAATTGTTCTTGTGGTTAAAGACGACAGCGGAATTGCCGCAAAAGCCGATCTTGCTGGAAAGTCTATAGGGGTTCAAACAGGTTCTTCGGGTGAAGAAGCGTTGTCGAAAGATGCTATCTCAAGCGAAGCTTCTGAGATTATCCAAGGCGCAGATTATGTAACACTTCTTGCCGATCTTGAAATCGGACGTATCGATGCGGTTGCAATTGATGTTATCGTTGCAAACTATTATATAACCGATAAAGAATATCCGTTTATCGTGCTTGACGAAAAATTAGCTCCGGAAGAATACGGAATTGGGTTCCAAAAAGACAACCAAGAACTTTATGATAAAGTTGTGGGCGCTTTGAACGAAATGAAAGATGATGGAACTTGGGCAGAGATATCAAACACATGGTTCGGAACTGACACGATAATTTTCTAATTAACTAAAACTAAAAAGTTTAATCATTCTTAATGGGAGGGCCGGCTCGCCCTCCCAAATTTCTCATTAAATAAATTAATCATTTATGTATTCGATGTAAGGAAAAAACGATAATGGACTTTGCTTATTATCTCAGTATTGTAACTAGAATCTTAGACGGGCTTGGAAACACAACACTATTGTTCTTTATAACAATAGTGGCTTCGTTGCCGTTGGGATTTGCGGTAATGCTTTTAGCAAAAAGCAAGATAAAGTTTGTGAGCGGTGCTACTAAAACATTCATATATGTTATGAGAAGTACACCATTAATGCTCCAACTTATGTTTATCTATTTTGGGCTTCCGTTTATACCGTATATTGGGGAGTATCTTGTATTACAAAGATTTAATGCCGCGATACTAGGGTTTATATTAAACTATTCCGCATATTTTGCCGAAATATTTCGAGGAGGACTTCTTGCGGTTTCTAAAGGGCAGTATGAAGCAAGTTATGTATTAGGCCTGTCCAAATGGCAGACTACAACGAGGATAGTTATTCCGCAGATGCTACGCGTGTCTATGCCCTCCGTTTCCAACGAAACGATAACATTAGTAAAAGACACGTCGTTAATGTACGCCGTTTCGGTTCCGGAAGTGCTTCACTTTACAAAAACCACAGTTAACTCGACAGGGGACACGTTTCCTTTTATTGTGGCGGCTGCTATCTATCTCGTTTTTAATGCAGTTGTTACGTTTGTGATGAACCGAATTGAAAAGAAGATGGAATATTAACTTCAACACAAAAGTAATGCCTTGATTTTGGTGAATTTTAAAATACTCGAATTTCTTTTTTAGGAGGAATAAAAAGAAATTATATATTCTTGTATTTTAAGTGTTGAAGGCATAAAAGAGATAAGTAAAAAAATGTTTTTTATATGTGTGTAATTTTGGTAAGGAATAGGAATGACTAATGAGTATTTTGGAAATTAAAGATTTAAAGAAAAATTTTGGACAACTTGGTGTTTTAAAAGGCGTTTCTTTCAACGTCGAGCAAGGCGATGTCATAGCTATAATAGGTGAGTCGGGATCGGGCAAAAGCACACTCTTGCGGTGTATTATAGGACTTGAGGAGGTTGACTCTGGGTTGGCTTCTTTTTGTGACGAGATATATATTCAAGACGGAAAACCTGTAAGCGCGGCAGATATGCGTAGAGTAACATCTAAGATGGGGATGGTTTTTCAACAGTTTAATCTTTTTCCACACTATACCGTGGCAAATAATCTTATAAAGCCGTATGAAATGACAGTTAAGGATAATACTGATGCAAAAGAAAGATGTGCGAAACTTCTTGAAAAGGTAGGACTTTCGGACAAAATTAATGAATATCCAAGTCGTCTTTCGGGAGGACAGCAACAGCGCGTGGCGATTGCCAGAGCACTTATGAAGCAACCCAAACTAATGTTGTTTGACGAGCCGACAAGTTCGCTTGACCCAAGGCTTACGGGCGAGGTTTTGTCAATTATGA
>CAYJFO010000106.1:0-5952 GCA_964369645.1 uncultured Oscillospiraceae bacterium
CCCCGCTGGCTATCCAGAGGATTTATGCAAGCACAAATTATTATAACAAATAATTATTGCTATTTCAAGCTTTTTTTTAAAAAACTAACGAAAAATTATCTTACAACAAAGTTTAAGATTTTTCCTTTAACATAGATAGTCTTAACTATCTGTTTTCCGGACAGTTCTACCGAAATCTTCGGGTCTGCGTTTGCAAGGTCAACCGCTACTTGTTGTTCTGCGTCAATCGCAACGCTTATTGTGCCTTTAAGTTTTCCGTTAACTTGAACCGCTATCTCGGCTATGTTGTCTATACACTCTTTTTCATCAAACTTTGGCCATACGCTTTTCGCAATCTGTCCACCATAGTTTTTCAAACTCCAAAGCTCCTCCGTTATATGTGGAGCAAACGGATTTAGAAGCTGTAAAAACGTCTTAAACTCATCTTCGGTTACCGAACCTTTGTCATAAAACTCGTTGACAAGCGCCATAAGCGTAGCTATTGCTGTGTTTTGTTTAAGATTTTCTATGTCAAATGAAACTTTTTTTATAGCCTTGTGCATAGAAGATTTTAAATCATCGCTATACCCTTTTTGGCCATTAACCATCTTAAACATAGCAAAAGTTCTGTCAAGAAAACGTTTGCAACCTTTAATGCTACTGCTCGACCACGGCGCCGCTTTTTCAAAATCGCCGATAAACATCTCATACAAACGCATGGTATCTGCGCCGTATTGTTCAACAATCTCATCGGGATTAACGACGTTACCGCGCGATTTACTCATCTTCTCGCCCGTCTCGCCCAAAATCATTCCATGGCTTGTGCGTTTTGAATATGGCTCGGCAGTTGGAACTACGCCGATATCAAAAAGGAATTTATGCCAAAATCTTGAATACAAAAGATGTAGCGTCGTGTGTTCCATTCCGCCGTTGTACCAATCAATCGGAGACCAGTATTCAAGAGCCTCTTTACTTGCTAATGCCTCGTTATTATGCGGGTCACAATATCGAAGGAAATACCACGACGAGCCCGCCCATTGGGGCATCGTATCAGTCTCGCGAACCGCTTTGCCACCACAGCAAGGACAAGAGGTATTAACCCAATCGGGAAGTTTAGAAAGCGGAGATTCGCCGTTATCTGTTGGCTCAAAATCTTCGAGTTCTGGCAATAAAAGCGGCAGTTCGCTTTCTGGGATAGGTTGATACCCACATTTTTCGCAATGAACGATAGGTATTGGTTCGCCCCAATACCGTTGGCGAGAGAAAACCCAGTCACGTAACTTATAGTTAACTTGTGCTTCACCCTTTTGGTTGTCGGCAAGCCATTCTATAATTTTAACTTTAGCTTGTTCAACGCTTAAACCGTCAAGCATTCCGGAGTTAACCATAATTCCTTTGTCACAATCGACATATGCTTCTTTTGAAATATCTCCGCCCGAAACAACCTCTACGATAGGAAGTTCAAACTTTTTTGCAAATTCATAGTCACGCGTGTCGTGTCCCGGAACCGCCATGATAGCTCCCGTTCCGTACGACGCCAAAACATAATCTGAAATAAAGATAGGAATTTCTTTGTTATTTACGGGATTTATTGCTTTAACCCCTTTTATCTCAACGCCGGTTTTATCCTTTGCAAGTTCGGTTCTTTCAAAATCAGATTTCTTTAAGGCTTGTTCTTTATATCCGTTTATCTCGCCAAGATTTGTAATCTTGTCCGACCATTTAGCAATAAACTCGTGTTCCGGCGCCATAACCATGTATGTTGCGCCAAAAAGCGTATCCGCCCTTGTGGTGAAAACCATCATGTCGTCGCCCGTCGTCGTGGTAAACTTAACGTTTGCTCCGACAGATTTTCCTATCCAGTTAATCTGTTGAATTTTAACGCGTTCTATGTAATCAACCGTGTCAAGATCGCTTATAAGGCGTTCTGCATATTTTGTAATAGCGAGCATCCATTGGCTTTTAACCTTACGGATAACTTCGCTGTGGCAACGTTCACAAACTCCGTTTACAACCTCTTCGTTTGCAAGAACAACTTTACACGATGTACAAAAATTAACTGCCATCTCTTTTTTGTACGCAAGTCCTTTTTTAAAAAGTTGTAAAAAGATCCATTGTGTCCACTTATAATAGTTTGGGTCGGTGCTGTCTATCTCCCTCGACCAATCGAACGAAAGTCCCAATGATTTAAGTTGCGATTTAAAACGAGCGATGTTCTTTTTGGTTACTATTTCCGGGTGGACATGGTTTGCCATGGCAAAGTTTTCGGTCGGAAGACCAAACGCGTCCCAGCCCATTGGATAAAGCACATTGTATCCCTCAAGCCTTTTTTTTCTTGAAACTATATCAAGAGCGGTATACGACCTTGGGTGTCCAACGTGGAGCCCCGCGCCAGACGGATACGGAAACTCTACTAATGTATAGTATTTTGGAAGACTATAGTCGTTTTTAGCTTCAAACGTCCCCTCGTCGTCCCAAACCTTTTGCCATTTCTTTTCTATCTCACTAAAATTATAATCCATCATCTTTTTCCTTTAAACTGATTTTAATTTAAATCTATTCAACCGGTTTTGCGTCTGCCCAAAGTTTTTCAAGCGAATAGAAATCTCTCGATTGTTCGCTAAAAACATGTATTAAAACGCTACCGTAATCTAATACTATCCAACCAGCTGTGTCCTCGCCCTCGGTTCTAAGCGGCATAGTACCGTCTTGTTTTAAAATATATTCAACTTCTCCGGCAAGCGCCCTTACGTGTGTTGTGCTACTTCCGGTCGCAATTACAAAGTAATCAGCAATTACAGTAAGGTCGGATATCTCAAGAACTTTTATTTGTTCACCTTTTTTGTTGTCTAAAATCTCCGCAGCTTTTTTTGCAAGTTGTAACGGTTCCATAGTTAACCCTCCGTATTTGTTGTTTGGTCTGTTTCCGTTGTCGGTTGTTCCGCTTCGGGTTCAGGTGGTGGGGTTTCGTTTTCATAGCTGTCAAGCGAAGATATGTCGTTATCGAACTCGTCATAAAGGTTTTGAACTTCAATTGCCCCAAGTTCTGTTTCGGGTACATCGTCGCTATACGGACGCATATACTCGTTTAACATATCCGCAAGCGCTGCTTTGTGGATTGTCCATATATCGTCGCCATATCTTCCGTAGTCGGTCACATGCTCTCCCGGTGTCGATATAACGGTTACGGCGTCTGTCGAAAGTTCTTTGCCCATCATCGCAAGCGAGATAACCTCGGAAACCGAAAGGTCGGTTTCGATAAACGGGAAAATACCGTTTACAAGCGTTATAAGTTCCGAAGTCGGCATATTCAAAAGTTTGTTTAAAAGCCCCGCCATGAAATATCTTTGAACGTTCATGCGTCCGATATCGGCATCTGTGTAATAGTAACGGCTTCTAACAAAGAGATCAGACATCTCTCCGTTAAACGTATGTGTTCCCGGCTCAAGCTCGATTTTAACCCCTGATTCGGCGTCACCTAGC
Organism: uncultured Oscillospiraceae bacterium; assembly: GCA_964369645.1. GTDB lineage: Bacteria > Bacillota > Clostridia > Oscillospirales > Ruminococcaceae > CAYJAY01. Next base: position 3,463 of record CAYJFO010000106.1, read on the forward strand.
GTAATCGCTTGGTCGATAGTAACCTCTACACCGCCCATCATGTCGATAGCTTGCCTAAAGCCCTCCATAGAAACAACAACATAGTTGTCGATAGGAAGTTGAAATTGGTCATTGATAGTTTCAACAAGTGGCGCAATGCCGGTTTCACCCGTCGGTTGTCCGCTCTCGTCGAGAAGACCCCAAGGATATATGCTGTTGATTTTACGGTAGTATACAATGTCCCCAACATATGTGTCGCGCGGAATTTGAAGTATCGTTGCTTTGTTTGCCTCGATATCAAAGTTTGCTACCATAATTAAATCGGTATTGGGGGGTTCGCCTTTTTCGGAATACTCAAGATCTTCGGTTATTCCGCAAATCAAGATGTTCATTGTTTTGTCGCGTATATATTCCGGCGTCATCCATTCTTCTTCAATAGCTTCCTCACCGGTACTAAGTGGAGAATAGTTCAACACCCCAACTACCGCCGCAATTATAAGCGCAAGAATAATAACAAAGATTATCCATCTTGCGAATTTGTTCTTTTTTGCATATTCGACGTTTTTTGTATCTTGTTCAGCTTGTTCCGTTTTTTCGGTAGTTTCCGTTTCGGCTTCGCTTGTTATTTTAGTTTGTTCTAAAACATCTTCGGTCGTGTCAGTAGTCGTGGCGACTTGTTGTAATTCTTTTTCAGTTTCGTTTACATTGATTTCTTCAGGTTTTTTATCTTTTTTTCTCATAAGTTTTTGCCTTCCGTTAAAATAATCTTATAGCGTTACGCCGATTTTCAAAAAATAATTAAATGCTTCGACCGAGTGTTTGTTTATATGTTTCCCAAGTTTCGCAAGATGACATATCTGGTTTCTAAGTGACAGGAGAATAGCTTTGTCTATCGAATGTCCTGCCGCTTCTCTAACCTCAACAACACCGCCAAAATCCCTATCCTCTGAAATATAATCAGCAAGATAAACTATCTTTTCAAGCGTTGTCATATCGCTTCGTGCAGTCGTATGGTATCTAACCGCGTCACCGATATCGCTCGAGAGTGAAAGACTGTCGACAACATACTCCCCTCCCGCAAACGCATGCCACACGGGAGAACTGGTTTCAAGGTCGTTTTTAGCAATTATATCACCCACGCTTAATATTTGCAATAAATCATTCTTTGGAATTTCTTTCAAAATATCGTGTAGATATGCCGCCACAATAGCCTTATCTTTGTCATAGCCTACTTTGATCGAAAGTTGTTCCGCCGCTTTCGCTACGCATTCAGTGTGGTAAAATCTTTCTTCCGAGAGTTTTTGCTTCGCTAGCTCTTTTGCTTCAATAACCGTCATCTATCTATACAGCTTTAACCTTTCAATATAATTTATCACATAATTACTTAAAAACTCGTCCAACGTTTGGTTGTTCTTTATTCTATTTCTTACCATAGTTGAGCTTATTTCAAGCGGTTTATACTCGATAACAATAACCTTACCGCCCTTTTTGACAAGTTCTTTTGAAGCTTGTTTAACCTCTTCCCGGTTGTCCTTCCTTGCCGCCGCGACTAACGTTGCTTGCGAAAGAACTCTTGTGTGCCTATGCCATCTGTAAAAATTAATTAGTTCGTCGCCCCCGACAAGCAAAAACAGTTGATAGTTTTTATATCTGTTTTTAATCGTTGCAAGCGTCCTTGTTGAAAAGTTTTTCCCTTTTCTTTTCGGATTTTCAATATCGCTAACAACAACATTGTTTTTACCAATAGAAAAAGTCTTGCACATGTTAAATCTGTCGATATATAAAATCTCGCTTTTCGACCTGTGCGGAGCGTTACTTGACGGAACAATAAGCGTTAAATCCGGATTAATCGTTTTAATTGCCTGTTCAATCAGCAACTCGTGTCCTTTGTGTGGTGGACTGAACATTCCGCCAAATATAAGCAGTTTTTTTGCTTGGTTTGTTCCATAAAATTTCCTATATTCCATATTTATTTATGTCGGAATTTTTCTTGTAAAGAACAAATTTTTGTCCGATAACTTGAACCGCTTCTGCTGCGAGTTTATCAGCAACAATATAGGCCGCTTCTTTTGAAGGTATCGGGCAACCCTCTTGACACTTTATCTTTATAAGTTCTCTTGCTGTCAAAGCTTCTCGAATTCCTTTAACAACAGCTTCTTCGATTCCATCCTTGCCGATATAATAAACGGTTTCCAAACCGTTTGCGTGTTTTCTTAAAGTTGCTCTTTCTTTAGATGTCATTTTCTTTCCTCATTCTTTTTATATTTCTAAGGTAAAAACAAAATTTTCTTAATGCTCTCGCCCTATGACTTATGTCGTTTTTGCGTTGATCTCCTATCTCTGCAAGTGTCCTGTTGCCGGCGGTTAAAAAAACGGGATCATATCCAAAACCGCCATCACCCCTTTGTTCAAAACCTATCCTACCCTCACACGCTCCGGAAAAAGTTCTATGTTTGCCGTCGCCGTCGATATACGAAATAACCGAAACAAACCGAGCGTTTCTTTGTTCAA
>CAYJFO010000107.1:0-5852 GCA_964369645.1 uncultured Oscillospiraceae bacterium
TAAAGGAGATGCACATTAATTGAAACGCAAGATATTTAGATTATCATTTTTAAGCTGTGTTGTAACCGCGTTGCTCACAAGCTTACTCATAGAACTTGTTCTTTTTGGAAGCATAACAGACAGCATGGAACAAGACGTTAAGCAAGCCGGTTTTGAATATCGCGATGTATTAAACGAAACCGAAATTCAAAAGGAGGAGTTTCTCGCGAGCGTGCCACACGGAAACCTTCGCGTGACACTTATAACCGCAACGGGCGAGATAGCGTTTGACAACCGTTCAGACACGACGGAAAACCACGCAGACAGACCGGAGTTTATCCAATCGGTTGAAACCGGGTTTGGGTCGTCCACAAGATTTTCCGATACTATCGGTCAACAAACGTTCTACTACGCCATTCTTTTGGACGACGGAAACGTTATAAGGGTTTCTCGAACTATCGACAGCGTGTTCACGATAGTTGTTGACAGCTTGCCTTATGTTTTGCTTGGCGTGTTGGCTGTTCTTATTGCAAGCATATTGATAAGCAAAAAGTTCACATCATTTGTCGTAGACCCGATTAACACGATAGACGTTGAAAACCCGTTAAAAGCAAAGGCTTATGAAGAACTTTCTCCACTTTTGTTAAGGATAGACAGCCAGACCGTTAAATTAAAATCGCAGATGACCGACCTTGAAAAGATGCGCAACGAACTTTCCGATATTATGGAACAGATGGAAGAAGGGTTGGTCGTACTAAATTCGGCGGGCAAGGTTTTAAGTATAAACAACGCCGCCGCCGATATCTTGAACTGTCAAAAGGATCTAAGCGTTGGACGATATATGCTTGAACTTAACCGCGACGAGGTTTTCCAAAAAATTAACAAAGCGGTTAACGACAAAACAAACCTACAATCAGAGTTTACAAAGGGCGAAAAAATATACAACATCTCGGTGTCCAACATAAAGTCCGGCGGAAGCATTTTGATGTTTGTGAACGTAACCGAGAGATATTTAGCGGAAAAGATGCGCAAAGAATTTTCTGCGAACGTTTCCCACGAACTTAAAACGCCGCTCCAAACGATTACCGGTTCGGCGGAGCTTTTAAAAAACAACATGGTAAAACAAGAGGATATCCCACAGTTTATCGAAAGGATACATTCCGAGGGCTTGCGCATGACCTCGCTTATCCAAGACATAATTAAACTTTCACATCTCGACGAAAACGCAAGCGATATTCAAAAAGAAACGGTAGATATTTTTGAAATTGTAAGGGATTGCGAACTTGAGTATAAGCAAAAGGCAAGCGAAAAAAATATATTACTTAATGTATCGGGTGAAAGTTGTTTAATTTTGGGGACAAAGCTTGTTCTTAAAGAATGTATCTATAACATAGTTGACAACGCTATTAAATACACAAACAACGGCGGAGCGGTTAACATTAACGTTGTAAATAACGAGCAGTTTGTTAAACTGTCGGTTCAAGACAGCGGCATAGGGATTCCGAAAGAGGAACAAACACGCGTTTTTGAAAGGTTCTACCGCGTAGAGAAAAGTCGTTGTCGCGACAAAGGTGGTACGGGACTTGGCCTTTCGATAGTTAAACACGCAGTTTTAATCCACGGCGGTGAGATCTCCCTTGAAAGCGAAGAACAAAATGGAACAATAATTACAATTAGTTTTCCTAAAGTATAGTTAAAAAGCTCTATTTAAGTCAAAAATTTTTAAGTTAATCAACAAACAAAAAAACAGCGGTATAACGAGAAATTCTCGATATATCGCTTTTTTTTACGACAAAACGTAAAAATTAAAAAATAATTGAATTTATTTTAAAAAAACAGGAAAAAATACTACAACATATGTTATTATATACTATGCTAATCTTGTATAAAGTAAGCGAAAAGCGTTAATTGATTTTATAAAAAGATTGGTACAAACATTTTTTATGTTGACAATATCAAAAATACATGAAACGGAAGTGTTGCAAAAATGAAATTCTATCTTGAAGGACAAGACAAGATATTTGAAAGTTTAAAAACTTCGGATACTGGTCTTACCGAAAGCGAGGCGCAAAAACGCCTTGAGACAAACGGAAAAAATAAACTTGATGAAGGCAAAAAGATAAGCGTTTTTTCTCGTTTTGTAAAACAACTTATGGACCCTATGATAATAATTCTTATAGCCGCCGCGGTTGTGTCGGGTATAACGTCTTCAATCGAGGGACACGGGTTAACCGACGCTGTAATAATCCTTGCGGTTGTTATAATCAACTCGGTGCTTGGGGTATACCAAGAAAGCAAAGCAGAAAAAGCGATTGAAGCGTTGCAACAGATGTCTGCCGCAACAAGCAAGGTTTTGCGTGGTGACACATTGATGACGGTTAAAAGCGAACAGCTTGTTGTTGGCGATATAATTATCCTTGAAGCGGGAGACGCCGTTCCGGCAGACGCTCGAATAATCGAAAGCGCAAGCCTTCAAATCGAGGAAGCGGCGCTAACCGGCGAAAGCGTACCCGTTAACAAGATGATCGATACCCTAATGCTTAACGAGGGCGCAAAAGATATCTCGCTTGGTGATCGCAAAAACATGGTGTACATGGGAAGCACCGTTGTCTACGGCAGAGGAAAAGCGGTTGTAACCGCAACCGGAATGGCAACCGAGATGGGCAAAATTGCCCACACTCTTTCGATGGTAGTCGAAAGCAAAACACCGCTTCAAAAGAAACTTTCACAGCTAAGCCATGTTTTGACATACGTCGTTCTTGGTATATGTGTATTTATCTTTGCAATTGGCGTTTGGCGCGCCGGCAGTTTCACATATGACGCCATAGTTTCAAGCTTTATGGTTGCTGTAAGCCTTGCGGTTGCGGCGATTCCCGAAGGGCTTGCCGCCGTTGTTACAATAGTTCTTTCAATCGGCGTTACAAACATGTCCAAGAAAAACGCTATTATACGGCGCCTGACGGCGGTTGAAACGCTCGGCTGTGCCGAGATAATCTGTTCCGATAAAACAGGAACGTTAACGCAAAACAAAATGACGGTTGTAGAAGAATTCACACCCGACAAAAACCTTTTGGGGCTTGGTATGGCGCTTGCAAGCGACGCGAACATAGGCGCTTCGGGGGAAGCCGAGGGCGAGCCTACCGAATGTGCGCTTGTTAACTATGCAAACAAACTAGGAACTAACAAAGCCGAAATCGAAGACGATTATCCAAGGGTTGGCGAAGCTCCGTTTGACAGCATGAGAAAGATGATGTCGACCGTCCACAAAACAAAAGACGGAATAGTTCAATATACAAAGGGCGCGCCCGACGAGCTCCTTAAATGTTGTACACATTATCTTGACCAAGACGGAAAAACCGTTAAGCTAACCGAGGAATACAAAGCACAAATTCTTTCACAAAATAAAGAGATGGCTAACAAGGCGCTTCGCGTGCTCGCGCTTGCAAAAAGAGACCACCAAGCCGAACCGTCCGATTTTGCGCCGACAGCACTTGAAAAGGAACTTTGTTTTATCGGCTTAACCGGAATGATTGACCCTGTGCGCCCCGAGGTTATGGATGCGGTTGAAGAATGCCGAAAAGCCGGAATTCGTCCGATTATGATAACAGGTGACCACAAAGACACGGCGGTTGCAATTGCAAAGTCTCTTGGTATTATAACGGACGAAAGCCAAGCTATTACGGGCGCTATGCTTGAAGAGATAAGCGAACAGCAACTTAATATAGATATCGAAAAATATTCTGTCTATGCAAGGGTTCAACCGGAGCATAAAGTCAGGATTGTCAATGCTTGGCGCAACAAAGGATACGTCACCGCGATGACGGGAGACGGCGTTAACGACGCCCCAAGTATCAAGAGCGCCGACATCGGAATCGGAATGGGTATTACGGGAACCGATGTTACCAAAAACGTTGCCGATATGGTTTTAACCGACGACAATTTTGCAACAATAGTAGGCGCGGTTAAACAAGGCCGCCGTATCTATGACAACATCAGAAAATCTATCCAGTTCCTTTTGTCCTCCAACATGAGTGAGGTTATAAGCGTATTTGTAGCAACAATGCTCGGATTCGTTATTCTTCAACCTATCCACCTTCTTTGGATTAACCTAATAACTGACACGTTCCCTGCCCTTGCGCTTGGAACGGAAAAGGAAGAACCGGGAATTATGAGCCGTCCTCCGCGCAACAAAAACGACGGAATTTTCTCGGGCGGTGTCGGAGTTGATATCATTTACCAAGGATTTTTGGTCGCGTGTCTAACACTTTTCTCGTATTTCGTAGGCCACTATATCGAGTCGGGCGTTTGGGAGATTGCGAACAGCGACGACGGAATTACTATGGCTTTCCTTACAATGAGCCTTGCGGAGATATTCCACAGTTTTAGTATGCGTTCACAAAGAAAGAGTATCTTCACTCTTAAACATCAAAACAAACTGCTTTGGATTGGCGGAGTTACAAGCTTAGTTTTGACAATCTGCGTGCTATACATTCCGTTCCTTGCTACGGCATTTGGCTTCGAGCCAATAAGCCTTGTTGAGTTTGGAATTGCAGCGGGTCTTGCTTGTCTTATGATCCCGATAGTTGAAGTAGTAAAATTCTTTCAAAGAGCAGCAGCAAAAAAATAATATTGCAATAAAAAAAGCCTATCGAGTAACATCTGCTCGATAGGCTTTTTTAATCTTGCGGATTTTGCTAATACAAATTTATAATAAATTCCCAAATATGTCAAATACTATTGCTTTAAGGGGATTTTCTATGCACAAGAAGAATATATTTAAATTAATAATAAGCGGTATACTTTGTGGATTTTTAAACGGCTTTTTTGGAAGCGGCGGCGGAATTGTTTCGGTTGTTTTTTTGAGGAAAATTGTTTCAAGCGAAAAACAAGCCCATGCATGTTCGACATTTGTTATGCTTATTTTAAGTATTGTTAGCTTGTTTTTATATTGGAACGGCGGTTTTGTCGATATTAATCAAGCGAAATTTTTTATCCCGTTAGGTTTAGTCGGGTCGGTAGTTGGAGCTTTTTTTCTTAAAAAGATTAGTTCAACAACTTTGAAAAAAATCTTCGGCACAATTCTTATAGTTTCGGGGGTTTTCATACTTTTAAGATGAACATTATAATAACTTCTACTGTAGGGTTTTTGTGTGGTGTTTTCGCGTCTATGGGTCTTGGCGGTGGTTTTTTGTTTGTGTTGTATTTTGCGCTTTTTACCGACATAAAGCAACAATCTATTCAAGCGTTTAACCTTTTATTTTTCATACCGATAGCGTCACTGTCGCTTTTTTTTCATTTTAAAAATAAACTTATACAAATAAAGCCGGCTATTATTATGGCTCTGTCCGGCATTGTATTTGTTTTTTTAGGTTTTTTCGTTGCAAAACATATTGAAAGCGAGATTTTACGAAAAACATTTGCCGTTTTCACAATCCTTGTCGGATCAAAAGATATCATTTATACTAAAAAATAAAAAAAGCTTTTAATGATTAAAGAAAATATATTATTAAGTTTAAAGGCTTGACTTTTGTTTTACCATGTGTCAAGCCTTTATATTTTGATTTTCCCTTGTTTTATACAAATTGTTTAAGATATAAGAAATACTACGATTTTGCACGAACAGTGCAAAATGGCGAGTGAAACGAGGCAAGGAGTATTTCCCAAATCTTCACCACAGGTGAAGATTATTTATATAATAATTGTTCCAAATATTATATAAATTCGCCATGTGGCTTTGCCACGGCAACGCCACGGCGTTTTCAATACGTATTTTAAACCGCCCGACCATAGGTCGGATGCGGGAATATAAATAATCCTTCGGATTATTTATATTTAACCACCTTGTACGCAATGCTTGCAGAATCTATAAGAGG
>CAYJFO010000108.1:0-5804 GCA_964369645.1 uncultured Oscillospiraceae bacterium
AGTATTTAAACGACAATGCGTTGGTTGATTTTGGTCCTTCAAACGGGATCTTTTGAATGTTTGTGAAAAATTCTGACATAACTTAATACCTTTCAAATATAAAAATTATTTTTTTATTTCAAACAGTGTTTTCGATATAAAATTCATAAAAAATTTATATTGAAAAACACCATATGTTGCTTAAATTTATATGCTAGCAATAAATTTTCTGATAAAATAAATTGCTCCGCCTATGCACGTTGTTTTAGAGCCGTATCTTGAAAGACGTATATAATCCGCATCTGCGTTTAACCCGTCATATTGTTTTATGTTTTGCTTTAGCAGGTTAATATACGGTTTAAGATATTGGGCAATAGTTCCGCCTATAACTATGTCCGAGTCCATAACCATGTGGAGGTTGTTTATAGCCTTTGCAAGCGTTGAAAGATATCGCTCAAACGTCTTTAGATAGATAAGTTCGCCCGACTCAAGTTTTGTAAAAAAATCTTCCAACGAACAACCGAAATCTTCGCTTATTCTGTCGATTGAACAAAATGCTTCGAGACAACCGTTCTTTCCACAACTACATAAAGGGCCGTCTTTGTCTATGCACATATGCCCGAACTCGGCGCTTTTCCCCGTATTTCCTATGTAAAGTTCTTGATTGAAAACTATCGAACCGCCAATTCCCCTGTCGACTGAGAGATAGGAAAAGTTGTCTGATATGCGTTGTTCGGTTAACGCTCCAAAGTTTGCGTCGTTGTCTATGTAACAGGGGAAATCGAGAGTTTTATATATCTTTTCAAGCGAGAAATTTTTAAGTTTTAAGGTTGGTGCGTTTTCAATTTGTGTTTTATCGCCCGAGATTATGCCGGGAAAAGCAATTCCGACTCCCAAGATTTTGGAGCGTATGATGTCGTTTTGCTTGATAAATAAATTAAGTTGGTGTTTTAAAGTTTCGTGTATCTTGGAAAAATCCATCTCGCGTATATCGATTTTTGCATAATGCTTTTCGCTCATACAAAGGTCGGCACATAAAATTCGCAGATTGTTTTGCGTGACCGAGATTCCAATCGAATATTTTGCGTCGGAATTTGTGTCTATTATCCTAGGTTTTCTTCCACCGGTAGACTCAAATGTACCGGAATACACTATTAAATATTGGTCAGAAAGCTGTTTAAGGTTTTGAGTTACGGTTGGCAAACTTAAAGAAAGGTCATTTGCAATAGTCTGTTTTGTTGCCATGCCCGCGCTATCATATATATATTGAAATATTCGATTTCTGTTTTGTTGACGAATAATTGAGGTTGCTGACTGTCTTTGTTCCAATACTACACCTACTTTTGCAAAGTGATTTTGTATAAGTATATAATAATACCGAACGTTCAAAAAATCAATCTAATAATTTAACAAAATATTTTCAATTTTTATAGATGTTTTGACGAAACAAAATAATAAACACCTCAATTTAGATATGTTTTACCCTATTGTTTTGTTTTGTGGTATAATTGTATTTAAAATATAATTTATTAATTTTGTTATAAGTTAATAAATTGGGTGATTTAAATTTATCGACTTTTCGATCAAAACGATAATCGGAATTTTGTCATCTTAAAAATTGCTGTGGCAATACTGCCTAAAGCGTCAAGAAAGGAATGGGGTTTTTATCAATAAACAACACAAGATAAATAAAATATGGTTTTTGCTTGCGGCTATCTTCGTTTTATGTTTATTTTTGTGGTATGCAAAGGGCGAATTAAGATATAGCTCCGTGAATTACACCAAAGTAGCTTCAAAAAACGGAGTGTGGGACTTGACTGAGATTGATTTTTCCAACACGGTTGTGCGCCTTACGGGAGATTTTGAACATATCGAAAACGAGATGCTTACGCCACAAGAGTTTGAACAAAAGGAACATCTAGCCGAATTTGGAAATCCTGTCGACGTTAACAATTCGAGAACGGCAAGGCTAACCCTTTTGATGCCAAAACAAGATATATACAGTTTTAACATAAAAGGGGATTATGCAAGGCTTGTGTATATAAACGGCGAATATCGAGGCTCTATAGGCGTTCCCTCCGCGAATAAAGAGACATTTGTTCCGGCGTATGGCGAGATCTCGGTCGACGCGCCTTCGGTCGACAAAACGGTTGAACTTATTGTTCAAGGGGCTAACTTTTGCCACAGAGGAGGCTCACACTATACCCATGTTTTAATCGGTAACAATTCAGAGCTTAACTGGTTTGTACAGCTTCAATCGTCGGTAGAGATGTTTATGGTTGGGGTTTTGTTTGCCCTTTTTATAGTTCATTTGATGTTGTCTACAACGCTGAAAAACAAATCTTTAAATCTTTGCTTTTCTGCGCTTTGCTTTGTGTATTGTATACGGGTTTCGCTTACCGGCGCAAAAGTGTTTTATGACTTTTTCCCTTCTGTTCCGTGGGAATACACAATTAAAACCGAATACCACACCGTCGCATTATCTGCGTTTTTCTTATCATATGTAATCTCGTTACAGTTTAAAGGATGTATAAATAAAATTGGATTAAACATATTTAACATCATAGTTATTTCGTTTAATGTTGCGTTTTTGCTTGTCGACACATATGTCGCGTCGCATTTGGTTCGCGGACTTACCGCCGTTTACTTTGTCGCAATCATATTCTATGCTTCTTCGTTGTTTTTTTGGTTTGTTAAACAGATTAAAAATAAACAAAAAATTAATATTGAACAGAAGATAACCGTAATGTCGTTTACAATTTTTTGTTTTGCCGCAATTTGTGACTTTTTCTATTACAACGGAACTCCAATATTTTATCTTCGAGACAGTTTAACCGAGATTGCGACTTTAATTTTCGTTTTGTTTGAAGCGCTTGCTATATTTTATACAACTATTGAGGAAGCGAAAAACGCAAGAAATGCCGAAAGGGAAGCGTTGACACATGCAAAAAATCTTGAGAGCGTTATAAGCATGAAAACAGAATTTTTGCAAGACATGAGCCACGAGATGAAAACACCGCTAAACGTTATCTCAACCGGCGCAGATTACGCCAAAAGACAACTTTTGGGTGATGAGGTATCGATTGAACAAACAAAGGAAACTATTGATGTTATACGTGACGAGACGGCAAGACTTGGGCGAATGATAGGTGGCATGGTTGATATGGCAAACCTTGCGGCGGTCGAGAACCGCCAAAAGATAGATTTTTCAAAACTTTTACATGACTGTATTAGATCGTTCGAGGTTATAGGCAAAAAAAATCAAAATAGTTTAACTTCAAAGATACCACAAGATCTACCGTTTATCTTTGCAGACAAAGAAAGCATTATAACTGTTTTAAACAACCTTCTTATAAACTCAATGCAACATACGTTGGGCGGAGAGATTAAAGTTTTGGCGTCGTTCGACAGCTCGTATATAATGATTGAAATTCGCGACAACGGAAGCGGAATAGACAGCGAGTTGTTGCCCAACGTAACCGACAGGGGAGTTACTGGAGCAGACGGTATGGGGATTGGACTTCATCTTTGTAAAACCGTTGTGTCGGCACATGGTGGAGAATTTTTGGTTCAAAGCAAAAAAGGTGTTGGTACAACTGTTACATTTACCGTTCCTGTATATGGCGGACAAGAGGAGGGGCATAATATATGAATAAAACGATAATGCTTGTTGAAGATAATCAAAAGGTTCAAGAGTTTAACAGAAAGATGTTGGAATCTGAAGGGTATATCGTTGTAACGGTCAACACGTTGTCAAACGCACGCGAAACGTTGAAACAAAAAGTTCCGGATATAATAGTGCTTGATATCGGAATGCCAGACGGGAGCGGGGTCGATTTTTTGCGCGAGATACGAAAGATGTTGGCTGTTCCAGTTTTGATGTTGTCAGGATACAACCAAAGCGAAGATATCGTAAAATGTTTTCAAATGGGTTGTGACGATTATCTGTCTAAACCATATTCGTTTGATGTTTTGCTAGTTCGTCTTGAGAAGCTTTTAAAGAACGCAGAACATTCAACAGAGATTATAAAAAAAGGAAAACTTGTGCTTAACACGTTGCAAGGAAAAGCTTTTGTAAGCGGACAAGACCTTTTTCTAACCCAGAAAAATTTTGTGTTGCTTTGTTTGTTTGTCCAAAATGAAGACGGAGAACTTACGCCGGAACAGATTTATGATTTTGTATGGGGGGGCGAGGAAGCTGCGATTAATTCAAAGGTTATTGTGAATGAAGTTTCACGGCTTAGAAAAAAGATTGTTAACTCAGGATATGTTATATCGTCGGTGTACGGCGGAGGGTATAGGTTTGAAAAATACTAGTGGCTTGACTATATAAGCCGCAAAAAACCCGAGGGGTTACAGGTTAAAGGTTGTTTTCCTTGTACTGTAGCCCCTCGGGTTGATTTGTTTTTACAAAGGTTTATGTTTTATATTTTGTTAATCGCGTCCGCTATTCTTTTCATACCCTCTTGGACGATAGATTTAGGGCAAGCGAGGTTAAGACGTATAAATCCGTCCGAGTTTTTGACAAACATGTTTCCACCTTCCAAAAGAACCCCCGCTTCATAGGCGAAAAATTTTGATAGGTCTTGATCTTTATCAAAATAACCGTTAAGGTCAACCCACGCAAGATATGTGGCTTCGGAAATTCTAAACTTTGCTTTTGGGAGATTTTGTTTTATAAAACTATCGACATAGTTAAAGTTTTCGTCGAGATAGTCTTGAAGGGCAAAAAGCCAATCTTCCCCTTTTTCATATGCGGCTTGTGCCGCAACAATGCTTAATGGATGGTCGAAACTATAGTGGCGCGCTTTCCAAATGCCTCTTAGATCATCGTCGCGAATCAATATGTTTGAGATCATTAAACCGGCAAGGTTAAATGTTTTGCTAGGCGCCATAGCGGTTATAAGACGATTGTATTGTGGCATTACTTTGCCAAGCGGAATGTGCTTTTGGTTTCTACGTAAGAGGTCACAATGGATCTCGTCCGAGATTACCCAAAGGTCATTTTTTTCGATTATGTCCGCCATAGCTTTGAGTTCGTCTTTTGTCCAAACTCTGCCACTTGGATTGTGGGGATTACAAAGGATAAGCAAGGTAGTTTTCTTGTCAGCGGCTTTTGCTTCAAAGTCAGCAAAATCAATTTTGTAGTAGCCGTCGTCGTTTATAAGGTCGCTACAAACAAATTCGCGACTGTTAAAATCGGCGGCATATTTAAAGTAGGCGTACGACGGGGTTAAAAACAAAACCTTTTCATCGGGTTTTGTAATATGCTCGACAAGTTCGTAAAGCGCCGGAATAATCCCGTTTGAAGTAACAAGTTCTTTTGCTTCAAAACTAAAGTCATAACGACGTTTACACCACGCCGCAAAAGCTTCACAGTAGCTTTCGTCGAAAATTCTTGTATATCCGAAAATTCGTCTGTCAAGACGTTCGCGCATCGCGTCGATTACTACGTCGGGTGTAGCAAACTCCATGTCGGCTACCCACATGCGTATAAATTCATCGTCGGCATATGGGAATTTCATACTTTTGTCAGCATTAAAGATATACCCGCGAAATCCGTCAACGTTAAGGGCGTTTGTGTTTTTCCTGTCGATTATCTCATCAAAGTTATACATTTTTATATTCCTTTCGGCTTGTAATTGGTTGAGTAAGCTTGCTTTTCAAAGAGTTGCAATTAATTTAACGACTTTCAAATCAAAAGATTATGTGTTAACAAAAATTTCAAACGTCTATCTCTTGCGCCTCCAAAACCCAAGCTTTGCTTGAAGCGTCGGACGGCATACGCCAGTCGGCGCGGGGGGATAGCGTAACGGAACCAATCT
>CAYJFO010000109.1:0-5738 GCA_964369645.1 uncultured Oscillospiraceae bacterium
TTTTAACACTTATCATGTTGGTTATCATGGCTCTTTGGCAGTTTGATTACGGCCCGATGAAAAAACACGAACTAAATGCAGTTAAAAACAACGACCTTTTCTCTTCAACCGACAGCTCGTACAGCGCAGAAGAAGAAGGAAAAGAAAACGGTTCAATTTGGGATTTGGTTGTTCCGATTGTTGCTTTGATAGCGTTTTGTGTTACAGGAATGCTTTACACGGGCGGTTTCTTCTCGGGTGTTGACTTCATAACTGCGTTTGCTGATTGTAACGCTTCGCTAAGCCTTGTTCTTGGAAGCACAGCGACGTTGTTCCTTATGTTCTTGCTTTACATACCGAGAAAAGTTATCTCGTTCACCGATTTTTCAGACAGCGTCATAACCGGTTTCCGCGCAATGGTTCCGGCGGTTGCTATCCTTGTTATGGCTTGGACATTAAGCGGAATAACAAACGAAAGCCTCGGAGCCGGGTCTTTTGTTGAAAGCGTAGTAGGAAACAGCGCTTCGACAGGAATTGGCGGCGCAGTTCTTCCGGCAATCATGTTTTTGATAGCTTTGGGTCTTGCGTTTGCAACGGGAACTTCGTGGGGAACGTTTGCAATCCTCGTTCCGATTGCGGTTGGTCTTTTCCCTGAAATGCAAGAAATTCTTGTTATCTCGGTTTCGGCTATACTTGCCGGCGCAGTTTGCGGAGACCATTGTTCACCGATATCCGATACAACAATCATGGCTTCGGCGGGTGCTCAATGTAACCACATCAACCACGTTTCAACCCAACTTCCATATGCTTTGACTGTTGCGGCGGTTAGCATCGTCGGATATATAATCGCAGGTATCACACAAAATGTTTGGATTTCGTTGCCGGTTTCTATCGTGTTGTTGGTTGTAACACTTGTTATTTTGAGAAATAAGTTTAAAGATAAAGAAACAAAAAAAGCTTAACTTAAAAAAGAAAAAAACGAGAGGGCGTTTTGCCCTCTCGTTTGCATTTTCAGTCGTGTAATGATAATATATGATTAATAAAAAAAGAAAAACAGAAATTTTGGTGAAAGAAAAGATATGGGATTTTTAATAACGGCGGCGATAATTTTGGGCGTAGTTGCGGCTATAGGCTTAACAGTTAAAAGCATTATCAACAACATAAAAAGAAGCGGAATTTCCGAAATTATTGATATGGTAAGAGAAGCCGAGGTTCAATATGACACGACGCCAAAGTCGATTAGCGGAGGGGACAGGATTTATCTTCCGAAGATTTTAAGGGACTATCCCGATTTTGATGTTGAAAAAGCAAAAGCCGAAGTAGAAAAAACGATATCGCTTATATTTCATGACATCGAACGGCTCGAGGGTAACGCGCTTATATCTGCACAAAAGTTAATAACACACTATAGTGGAAACTTAACCGCGTTAAAGATACATAACACAGCGATATCAAATTATATAAAATCAAAAGAAAGCGCGACAATAAAGTTTCAAACGGCGTTTGAGATTAAAGAAAACGACAAATTAAATCAAGAGCGATATGAAACGGAATACACATTGTTTTTCAAAAGCAACGATGAGGTAGTTTCGTTCAGTTGCGAAAACTGTGGAGCTCCGCTTAGTTCTTTGAACAACAAAACCTGCGCATACTGTGGAAACGGGATAGCGTTTATGCAAGAGAGGATTTGGGTTGTTAACAGTATAACGGTGAGGTAGCATTTTTTTAAAAAAAATATAGACGTAAAAAAAACAGCAGGTGATTTTTCGCACATTGCTGTTTTTTGATGTTATGTTCTTTTTTTGATAAATTAACTTTCTTTAGAAAAAACTCCCCATAGAGAAAACGTAATGCCCGCTATTAACAAAACTATTCCTAATAAATAGATCGGGAACATTCCTAAATCAAAGACGGTTTGCCAATAACGTCCGAGTTCGGTGTTCCATTCCGTTGTATTTTCCAACCCAATAATTGCGTTTAAAGATGCGAAAATAACCATTGTTACTCCGGTTATTTCAAAGCCTATTCCCGCTATAACTTTTTTCATATTTTTTGCTCCTTAATACGTTTAAAAACTTATACTATATAATTATTATATACCTATTTATTTTATTTTCAACCAAAAATATTCAATGGGTGTGGACAAAGGTGTTGTCTTGCCTTTCTCTACTTTTCGCTTCCCCTCTCAGTCAATCCGGGATTGACTGAGAGGGGAATTTGTAATATTTGAGATAATACAAAGATTACAACGACAAAAGTTTCTCTGAAAGTCTTGCTATCTCGTCTTTTGTTACATCAAAAAAGAAGAAATAATAAACAATCATGTCATCATAGCACACGACATATCTTTCAAGATACGGCTCATTATTCTTGTGCATCTGATAAACCTTGTTTGCTCTAAACTCAGCTATTTCAACTTCTTGGTATAACCGCTTATGTTCAAGCGGTGTCTCGTCACGTTCGCTGTCGTCCTTCAAAAGTTCGTTTAAAAGCGTATTATAAACGAGAGGAACTTTAACCTCTAATATTTCATATTGAAATTCCTTGTCGGTGTCCACGCCGGGGGCTACGTCTTGCGAAGCGTTTATATGGCGCAAAAACAGAGTTTCGTTATCTTCGTACAAGCTATAGGAATATTTTATCTCGCTATCTATCTCGGTAAAGTCCTCGAGTTTTAGCGGAATGTCGTCGTTATATACTTTAAACCTAAACATGTTGGTTGTGTCGTTTTTAAGCTGGGAGTCTATTATCTCGACAGGTTCTCGTTCGTTTATACCAAAGCTGTATCTTAAAACAAGCGTTGTAATAGAAAGCAAAGCGGAAACAGTTATAAGCGGAATGACAGTAAAAACAACTATCCTGTTTACTTTGGCGCTAAACTTTTTCTTTTTGAGAAATGCTTTTAACCCAAAACTTAACGCAAAAAGCAGTATTAAAAATATAACATTGTAGACGGCATATATAACCGAAACGCTTGTCGCAAACAATACCGTCCAACTTATAAGAACTATAGTCGATATCGAAAGGCTAATCAAACTCAGTTTTCGACTATACAGCGGTTTTAGTATCTCTCCGCCCGATTTTACCGACTTTGTCGAACGACTTCGCCAGATATAATATCCAGAAACTATCAAAACAAAATGGAGCATTAAAAGAACAAACAAAACGGTTATGAAAAACGAGGTGTAGTCGGAAAGAAGATATATGGGTCTATTAAAAAAATCGTATACTTTCATCAAAAGTTGCATAACCGAAAGGCCGCCAAGTAAAAACATCGAGGGCAAAAAGTTTTTTTTCATCGAACGATGTATAGATTTAAGCGTTATTTCGGGGTCGGTTTCGATAGGGACGGGGTTTTTCTCGTTTGAATAAAATATCTGCATCTGGGCGAGTTCCGCCAAAAGAACCCAACCCGAACCCTCGCAAAGTTCCAAAAATTCCTGTTGGTTTGCCGTTGGAGTTGGGTTGAAGTCAGACGCTTCGTGGAAATAGGTCACAAAAAATTTTGTGTCGGACGGTTCAACTATCTTATATCGCCAATAGAAATTTGTCACCTTGTCAAGCATATAGCCACTTTTCGCCATCTCTTCAAGGTGTTCTTTTATTCCGTTAAAGTCGTAAAACACATGGTTGTCAAACATCTCATATTTGAATTTTTTCATAACGCTTAAACTTCCTTTTTTATATAATGGTTAAAATCTTGAACCAACATTTCAAGCCTTTTTTTCTCGTCTTGAAGAACCTTTGTTCCGAGTTCAGTTATTATATAGTTTCTTTTGCGCCCCTCCACCGAGGTTTCGCGTATCATTTCGGTTTTTAAAAAACTTTCCAAAAGGGTATAAAGCGTTCCGGCGCCGACCGTAACCCTTTCGTTTGTTATCTCCCTAACCTTTGACATTATGTCAACTCCACTGCTTTCGTTTTGAAGACAAAGCAAGATATAAAACATCTGCTCGGTTAGCGTACTGAACTTTTCTCTAGGCATTGTGCACCTCCGAATATCGATTATCGATAATAGCTATGTTTGAATTGTAACATCGAATATCGATATTGTCAACAGCTGTTTTTAAAGTTAACAAAAAATACATTTTTTTCGGTGCTTGAAATGGCTGATTATTACCAAAATCGACAAAACAATATAATTTGTATTGACATTTTTTTTGCTACAATGTATAGTTGATAATGAAATAAAAGCGGGTTGTAATAAAGATACTTTGCATGTGTTTTTTTGTGCCATAAAATTAAGAAAATTATGTTGATGTTGCATAAAAAATTCATGTATTTAAATCATAATAAAAAGCCGGTTGTTTTTTTGACACTTGAAGTGTGTTTGCAAATAAATTTCCATTTAATTTCAAAAAGGATGCAAAAGGACGCAAAATAATTGAAAAATTATATATTGGAAAAACTTTTAGAATCAAGCCTGTCCCTTACTTTGGAAAGGGATGGGGATTTGTTGTTGCTTGATATCTTAAAGACCGCAATGGAGATAACGGGATGTGACGCTGGGACACTTTACGTTAAAAACGAAAACAAACTTGATTTTAAAATAATGATTACTAAATCACTTAACATATATCAAGGGGGAAGATATCAAGAGATATCAATGCCTCCTGTTGAACTTTTGCCCTCGAATGTTTGCGCAAAATCGCTTTTAGATTGTTCCGTTATAAATATTCCGGATCTTTCGAAAAACACCCAATTTGAGTTTGAAGGCCCAAAAAGATATGACAAATTAACGGGATATAAAACAAAGTCTATGCTTGTTATACCTATGGTTTCAAACAACGATGAAAAGATAGGCGTTTTGCAACTTATGAACGCGCTTGACAGCAGAGGGAAAGTTATTCCGTTTGACAAATCGAACGAAGTTTATATAGCGGCGCTTGCGTCGATGGCGGCTATAAGTATAAAGAGTTTGCGTCACAAAGACGAGATGAGAAATCTTTTAGAGTCGCTTGTTGGGGCGCTTTCGACCGCAATTTACATAAGAACACCATACAACGTTACGCACACCCTTAACATGGTTAAATACAGCGAAAAATTCATAGATTGGCTTAACAAGAGCGACTATCCTTGGAACTTTAACATTGAACGTAAAAGAGAGTTTATTTTAAGTGTCTGGTTGCACGACGTTGGAAAGCTAACGATACCCCTTAATATAATGAACAAAAAAGACAGGTTGTCGCTTCTTTATCCACAAATCCTAAGTCGGTTTGATATGATTAAGGCTGTGGCGATTATTGAGCAAGAGAAAAATGGAATATCTGCCGATAGAGTTTTTTTAGAGGTGGAGCAAGCAAAAAAAACAATTGAATATATAAACACCGTTCCGTATCTTGACGATGAGGGTAAAGACAAGGTATTAGAGATTGCGGGAAGAACATATATCGATATATATGGAAATGAAAAAAAGTGGCTTGAAGACGAAGAAAAAACGGCTCTTTTAATTAAAGCTGGAACGCTCACTCTTAAAGAACGAAAAAAGATGGAACGCCATGTTGTTATGACGCAGCAGATTCTCGAAAATGTTAACTTTGGCGAAGAGTATAAAAACGTTGCAAAATGGGCGAGTCAACATCATATGTTTATGAACGGGGAGGGATATCCCCCGAGGAAGTATGGAGAAGAGCTTGAAAAGGAATCAAGGCTGTTAACGATAATCGATGTTTTTGATGGGCTTTCGGCAGACGATAGACCGTACAAACCGCCAAAACCACTTGATGATGTAATAAGAATTTTAAAAATGATGGAAAAAG
>CAYJFO010000110.1:0-5628 GCA_964369645.1 uncultured Oscillospiraceae bacterium
AACCGCGTTGGTTTATTTTATCCTGTCGTTTATGTTGTCGCTTTTGTTGTCGGTTACGTTTTCTAAAATAAAGTTTTTAAAAAAATATGTAATTGTTTCAAAGTAACGAAAAATGATTTTTACTATGTTAACGTTATTTATATTAGATGTAGCTTGAAATACAAGAAATACTACGTTTTTGCACCAACGGTGCAAAATGGCGAACGAAGTTCGACAAGGAGTATTTCCCAAATCTTTACCGCAGGTAAAGATTATTTATAATTTATAAAGCGGACAACCGCAAGGGTTGTCCCTACCGCTCTACCACGATTTTATGCAACATTTTTTAGCAATAGCTTTTTTGATACCCTGGCTTCAAGCTACATCTAATAAAAAAAACAACACGAGGTTAAAAAGATTGCAAGACAAAGTATACTATCTCGAGACCGGTTCAACCGACGCCGCATACAACTTGGCGTTTGAACAGTTTGTTCTCGAAAACAAAAAACAACAACGATATCTAATGCTTTGGCAAAACGACAACACCGTAGTTGTGGGCCAAAACCAAAACGCAGAAGCCGAGATAAATCGCCGATTTGTAGACGACCACAAAATAACGGTTGTTCGACGTATGACGGGCGGGGGAGCGGTGTACCACGATTTAGGAAATCTTAACTATTCGTTTATAACCGATTTTGTGTCGCCCGAACAAAATTCTTTCGAAAGGTTTACGGCGCCAATTGTAGACGCGCTTAAAAACCTTGGGCTTTGCGCAAAAACTTCGGGGCGAAACGATATATTAATAGACGATCTAAAAGTTTCGGGAACGGCGCAAAGGATACATAAAAACCGCGTGCTTTTCCACGGAACGCTTTTGTTTAATGCAAATCGTTCTATGATATCGGGCGCGCTTAACGCGGACCCGTTAAAGTTTAAAGCAAAGGCGGGGATAAACTCGGTTAAAAGCCGCGTCGGAAACATCAAGGATTTTTTGCAAAACGACATGGAGCTTTTAGATTTTTGGGAATATCTCAAAACGACGCTTGCCGGAAACGGGTTTGAAAAAAGCGAACTAGACGAAAGCGAACTTTTTGAAATCGAAAAACTCGCCGACGCAAAATACAGGACATATGAATGGAACTTTGGGAAATCCCCGAAATATAATATACAAAACAAAAACAAGTTCGACGGCGGAATAATCGAGACGATAATCGATGTTGAAAACGGCGCCGTTAAAGACATTGTTTTTTTTGGCGACTTTCTTTCGCTTCGCGCGCTCGACGAGATTAAACACGCTGTAATAAACACGCCGTTTGACAAAACCGAAATCGAAAGCGTCTTGTCTCGATTTAAACTAGAGGAATATTTCGGAACGATTACAAAGCAGGAAATTTTGCAAACGATTTTCTATTAACCAAAACAGCTTATGTTAAAAGACGCTCGCCCAAACGCGCCGAGCCTGTTGCGTTTCGGGTAGCAAAATAAACAGATAAACTAAAATTAACCAAAATTAATAATTTTTTTCACGAATTTTCTTTTGTACAAGAAAACATGAAAAAAATTATTTTTTTTTTGAGAAAAAAATTTTCAGAAAATGAAAATAAAAAAAATTTAAAATATATTTCAAAAAAAATTAAAATATATTCGTCATTAATTACAAAGTTATTCTTGAAATTTTAGTTATATTTAACTTAATAATCTCAAAAATGAGATTATTGAACGGTTAGTTGTGGCAAATATGAAACATCGCACTATATATTGTGGGATAACATAAAAGTGGCGACATCGAACAAAAAGCGAATTGTATTCGCCAATGCGCATAGTTTGCAAAATGTGAATTTTGAAGAGAAAATCTTAAGAAAATCATGAAACTTTGCAATTTGAACCAAAAATAAACAGACGAATTTGCTTATATTGTTTGGGTTTTTTGTATCAAATTTGCAAACAATTATAAATTATAGTCATTGTGTCGATTAATAAGAATTAAATTTATGCAAAATTACCACAAAAATTTAAGCGATTTTAATTGTTAAAAAAATAACAAAATTATCGCATATTCTCGAAATTATTTTTGCTTTTCAATATTTTTTTTGCAAAAAACTATTGCAATTTGCTGTTGCATATTGTAAAATAGATAAAAGTCTGATATAAACAGTCAAGCAATATCGTCGTCGACAATGATTTGGCACACAAAATTGTCGATGTGTTAAAGCGTATTAACGCAGGCGAAAATTAAGTTCGCCAGGACAGTTTGCATATTTTTAAAATGTGCGAACTTGAAAACATGCAATTGATATATATTAGAGAAAAATAACTAATTCTTAATGAGGTGAAGGAAAATGTTGAACAAAGCAAAAGGAAAGGAAAAATCAACAAACGGTACAATGGGTAGAATGGTGAACAAAACAATTTCACTCGCGCTGGCGATGATGCTTATTGTGTCGTTGTTCAGCGGTTTAACCCTTGCAAGCGGCGTAACCCCGGAAGCGCTTCTTGTAGGAGGAACAGGAACTAACGGCGCAAACGCAAGCAACTATGCGTACTATACAGATGCTACAAGCGGAAAGACGGTTTATTCTGAATCTGCGATAACACAGAGTGATAGCATGTATACTTCTAAGGGAAGCAATCTTTCCTCTAGTATCAGCAAAATACTATCACCATATAGATATGCTATAGAAGCAAATAAAGAATATACAATTAAAGTCGATGTTACAACGGCTATAAATAAAGGTTATGATTTCGCCGGAATTGGATATAGTTCAAACTGGGATATACAATCCAAACGTAACACATATGGAGTTGCTACGGGAAGCCCGCTTGGTATAATAGACTATACAGCTCTAGACGGAGATGGCCTGTTCGAGATTACAGGTGCAAGCGTTTCGGGCAACACCTTAACTGCTACGATTAAAACAAAAGCAGGTTTTGATTATACACACGCTTCTTCTGGTTGGTTTCATATAAAATGGACAACAGATGCAACTAGCAATCAACTAGTTAACCCTGTTGATTACACTTATGGTGTGGTTTCGGTTGTTGGAGCTATTAACGATACTGCTTCAAGAGGTTCTGTTCCCGCTACAATAGACGAGGATGACGCGGCGACCGGTGGAGCTGCTTTAACTCCGGGAGACGTTTCGGCCACAAAAGACGCACAGTGGACAGGTTATGACAATAGAGAAGCTGATATTTACTTTGAATTTAGCGGTGTTCCGATATCTAGCGATTCCGATATAATCATAATATTAGATAAATCGGGAAGTATGATAGATGCAAGTCGTTGGATACCGGCAAAAGATGCTGCTATAGAGTTGATTGAAACACTTTTAAACGAGAGTTCTTTAGATCATAGAGTTGCGTTAATTCCGTTTTCGGACAACGTTGAAAACACTATAGGTTTTCAAACGGAAGCAACCGCGGTTACAAACATATTGAATAACATGACCGGATTGAGATCGCAAGATGTAAACGGCAACACAGACTATGCTTTGCCGTTGCAACAAGCTATTGGATATGCCACACAACGTACAGAACAAGAACAAAAAAGACCACTTCATGTTATCTTTATCTCGGACGGAACTCCGTCACGTGGTGAAAGCGGAGCAACACAAGTCGATGTGCTAAAGAATATGGGAGCAATTGTTCACCCGATTGGAATACAAATGAGTGCAAGTACAGCGGCTCTTAATTACTTGGCTTCACCCAACATTGATGTTGAGTTTGTTAGCGATGCAACACTTGAAACAGACTTGAAAGATGTTCTTGATAAAATAAGTAAAGAGATCGATCTGTTCGGAACAGACACGGTTCTAACAGATACGATTTCAGATTATTTCTTCCTTGATGTTGATAAAGATATTGAAGTTGTAACGGTTGATAAAGACAAAAATGAAACCTCTATAATAAATGATGTTACGGTTAAAATAAACGGTACAGAGATTACTAATGGCGACATACCCGATACGTTTAATAATGTTGAAAAACCCGTAATAACAGTTGATCTTGGCAATCTAACCGAAACAGTTAAAAAGGTAACGATACCGGTTGTTTTAAAAGATGCTTATAAAAATGCCGATGATAAAGAATATCCAACAAATGAAGGTTCGGCAGAGATTACATACAAAACTCCTAGCGGCGGCGAGGGAAGCAAAACAATGGACCCCCCAGAACTCCCTGTCGAATCGGGAATGATTGAAGTTAAATACTATAGAGTTGCTCCGGATAAAGACGAGAATGGTAACTTTGTTTACCTAACCGACGCCGGACAAGCAACAATTGACAAAAATGCCGCAGAGATGCATGAATATGTTAACAAAAACCTTGGAACTGGTAGTGGAAAGACATATACAATTAATGCCGATATCGATGCAGCGGACAAACAAAACAAATTTGATAATTACGAGTTGTTTGTTGGTTCTGAAGATTCTAAAACCGTGACGCTAACAACTGCCGGTCAAAAAGAAACTGTTGAGTTTTATGTAGTTCAAAACACGATACTTTACGTTGCTTCGGCAGATGGCTACAAAGGCTACTATGATGACAATTCGCACAACGCAGTTAGCAACATAGTTATTAAAGATCAATACGGAAAAATTTATGGACCAAGCACATGGGATCTTGAATACAGCGACAGTTCAAACGGAGTATACACATCAACACAACCAACTGTTAAAAACGCAGGAACAACAGAAGTTTGGGTGCGTTTGAAAGGCACAACTATCGCAGTTAAAGCTACAGCGGAAGTTTTGAAACTTCCGATAACGCTAACAGCAGGAGACAGTTATCAAAAAGCTGCTGGCGGGGCCGACCCCATCTTTAACCTAGGTACCGTTACGTTAGGAGCTCTTGACCAAACTATAAGCAACGCGGATACCCAACAAGAGAGAAAAGCGTTGGAAGACGTTGCGTTAAGACAAGTTCAACACAAACTTAAATCAAGCACCGGTATTTTCAGCGAGGTTAAAGGTGCGCAAACAAGCAGCAACCCTTTAACATACCAAATTGATATAGTTCAAGATTCAAGCATAGTTTATAACAACTATATTGTTACCGAAGTTCCCGGAAAGATGATTGAAAATGCCTCGGGTTTAACAATAGAAGGTAATGGCATAGAAGTTTTCTATAACGGACTTGCTCACGATGCGTTAAGTTCTGTTGATTCGAGCGACCCCAATGGGCCGAAATACACAATTAAACTTAACGGAACCACGATCACCGATTTAACCGGATATACTGTAAGGATGAGCATCGATGGCGGAAGTTTTTCGACATCGAATCCAACAATGACCAACGTTAAGCGCGATGCAAACGGAAACGTAATAAGCTATCCTGTTACAATAGAAGTCTATCACCCGACCTACGGAACGGCGACAACAACTGTTCAATCGACAGTTAAACCGGTAGATGTTATTATAACGATTGGAAACTTCGAGAAGTTTGAAGGCGAAGAGGACCCAGAATTTGATGCAAGTCAAAGCGGAGACGCCAACCTTGCGGCTGCTTTAGCAAACGAAACAAATATGTTTACATATGACCTGTCTCGTGCTGATTTGAGCGAGGCTCAAGGAACCTACCCGATAACAGCAACACTTACTAATGACAACTCGAACTATAACATTACGTTTGTTCCCGGAAAACTTGTTATTA
>CAYJFO010000111.1:0-5618 GCA_964369645.1 uncultured Oscillospiraceae bacterium
CAAACCTCGAAACGATTGACAATCAGATAACCCAGATAGAAAAGATGCTGTTGGCCGACCAAGATATCGAAAGCTACACCATGACCTCTTCGGGCGAAACTGCGGAGATAGACGTATATCTGTCGGAAAAGGCGAACCTTCAAGACGTTATAACCGAATACGAGCAAACGCTTAAAAACACAATTGTTGGCTTTGATGTTGTTGTAAGCGAGAGTGGCGGAGCGCTTGCGGCGGAGGATAGTTCGGTTGAAACTATAACGGTTTCAAGCACCGACTACAATTCGGTTATAGCCGCCGCCGAGGATATGACGGAAAAACTATATATGATAGACGGCGTCGAAAAGGTTCTCTCCGAGCTTTCGGCGACGAAATCAAAAATAAACGTAGATATTGATCATATGCTTGCGGCGCAACTTAACGTAAACCCGGCGATAGCGCTTAAAACGGTTAGAACCGCAACAAGCGGAGTTGATGCCGGCGATATCACGCTGACGGGTACAAAATACGATATCTTGATAGAATATCCGAACGACAGTTTCGACACCGCTTCCGACCTTGCAACGTTAAACATTCCGACAACAACAGGCACATATATCCCACTCGAAAGCGTTGCCGACATACATTTTACAAACGCTATGCAGGAGATAACAAGGGAAAACGAGAGGTATTATATCGACCTTGAAGCAAGCGTTTCAAGCGAAAAAAAAGAAACCGCGCTAAAAGAAATCGACACGCTCAAAGAACAAAACAACTACCCCGGAGTGTCTTTTGACAAGTTAAGTCGAGACGCTTTCGACGACACAATAGGGCAACTTTTAGGCGCTATTGCAACCTCTATCTTCCTTGTTTTCATGGTTATGGCTATGCAGTTTGAATCGCCAAGGTTCTCGTTCATGGTTATGTCGAGCGTTATGTTCTCGTTCATAGGTTCGTTTGTAATGCTTTTTGTAACCGATATGGATATCTCGATGATATCGCTTATGGGAATATTAATGCTAATAGGTATAGTAGTTAATAACGGTATTCTTTTTGTCGACACAACAAACCATCTGAAAGCCACGATGCCTATAAAAGACGCATTAATCCAAACGGGCAAGATGCGTATGCGCCCGATTTTAATGACGACGATGACCACGATTTTGTCAATGATACCACCGTCGCTCGGAATCGGAGAAGGGTCGGAAGTTTTGCAAAGCATGGGGATAGTTATTATAGGCGGGCTTATAACCTCGACGCTTCTCGTTTTGCTTTTAATGCCGGCGTTTTATCTTATTATCGGGAGGAGGAAGAAGAGGAATAATAGTTTTTGCTAAACCACCCCTATTTCCCGCCAATCTTCTGAAACAATCCCTTAGTCTTAAACCTAAACGCACGATAAAGCGGAAGAGATTTTTTGAACAAAAAATAAGCCGTTTTGTTAATCGGAAGATCGTATTCACCGACAAACTCGATATACCGTCCGCCGAAATTTTGCTTAAATTTATGAAGCTGTTTAAGTTTATGGTTTTCGGGGTCGCCAACCGTTCCAAACTGGTCGAACCAAACGTTTCCCGAACGCTTGCTGTCGAGTATTTTTTCGAGGTAAACTCGTTTGTTTATAAACGTTTCAAAAAAATCGTCGTCGCTTCCGCCATGAACCGCCCAAGCGTGGCCGCCATATTCAACGACAATCTGCGCCGCCGCAACGTAGCTTTCGGGATAGTTATGCAAACTTTGCCGGTATTTTAAAAGCTCTCTTTCAAGGCGATTTTTTGT
Source organism: uncultured Oscillospiraceae bacterium (assembly GCA_964369645.1). Taxonomy (GTDB): domain Bacteria; phylum Bacillota; class Clostridia; order Oscillospirales; family Ruminococcaceae; genus CAYJAY01. The sequence goes on from CAYJFO010000111.1 coordinate 1,756, forward strand.
AGATAAAAGCGCCGCGGACGTGCCTGTGTTCGCTTCGCTATCAAGGTTTTGTTCCGTTTGTTTAAGTTTTTCTGCAAGCATTTTGACTATCTCTTTGGGATAAACCGAACCGATAAACATCTTTGCCATGCCGTGTTTGCTTAACACCTCATAAAAGCTTTTGTAGTATTCGTTTGAATAACAAAAGAACTTATCTCGCGCTCCGGTTTTTTGCATAAGCCTATAAAAATCGTCGGCATTCTTTCCTTGAGATATCGAAACGGTCGATGGATACGCCTCGCCTTTTTTAATGTCTTTCATAGCGCTTTTTGATACGGCTTTTTTAATCTCGCTTTGTTCTTTTTCAAGATCTATCCTAAACGTAAACCTTGGAAGTTTGTTTTCAAACCCCATATTATATCCGCTGTGGATAAACCCGAGCGACAATAAATTTTCGTGTGCGAGGTTTTGCTTGGCGTTTTGATCTTTCGGTTTTCCGTCTTTGCCTATATCCCATCTCTCGATGTCGGGGTCGATTGTAAGCGACATGGCTTTTTTAGTTTTTGCAAATTTATATATATTTTTAACAAACTCGCTTAACAACTCTGTGTCGCAAAAATCCATAACAAACCCACGAGGACAGTATAAAAACGAAGGAAAAAACTTAGGTTTGCAAACAAGAACAAGAGCCGCCGCTTTTATGTTTCCGTAGTCATCTTTAAGCGTTAGGTGATACGGTTTTTGGGATTTTGTTTTTTCGCAGAGTTCACCCCAAGCAACGCTTTGCATAAAATGCGATTTTGTCGGATGGTTTTTAACAAACTCGTCAAACAATGTTTTGTCGGTATTAATATCAAATATCATGTTAAAGCTCTTTTGACCTTTGCTTTATTTCTTCGTCAAACTTTGGAAGATATTGATATTTTATCCGACTATTGTGTTTTTCTTGTGTCTTTATCGGTTCTGTTTTCGTACAATTTAAAGCAAAACTCTGCGCCTTTTGGCTCGGAATTTTTAGCGGTTATCTCTATATTATGCCTTAAAGCTATCTCTTTTGCGATAACAAGACCTAGCCCCGAACCGCCGGAATTTGTTTCGGCGTTCGTTTTATAGAACCTCTCGAAGATGTGGGGAAGTTGCTCTTTTGTTATACCCTGCCCAAAATCCCTAATCGAAACGTTGTCGCCAACAAGGCTAACGGCCACTTTTTCGCCATGGGGAGAAAACTTAATGGCATTATCGAGAATTATTATAAACATCTGGCGAAGTCTGCCGTAGTCCCCAAACGTTTCAAAATCGTTTTTTATATCTATCTCGAAAGATATGTGTTTGTCGTTTGCCAACGGGGTCATGCTTCTTATCGAATCTTTCAAAACCTCCGCTATGTTTATCTCGCCCATCTCGAGCGAAAAGTCGGTGTTTTGAAGCCTTGAAAGTTCGAGAAGATCGCCGACAAGACGTTCGAGATATTTCGCTTGATACAGAATATTGCTGTGATATTCTTGAACCATTTTGGGTTCTGTTACTACATTTTCACAAAGAGCTTCGACGGAACCTTTTATTACGGTTATCGGAGTTTTAAGTTCATGGGAAATATTTGCGACGTAATCTCGGCGCAACTTTTCAAGCTTTCCTCGTTGCTCCTCGGCAATCAAAAGCCTTTCGGAAAGGTTATCTAAAACGGCGGAAAGTTCCCCAATCTCATCGTTTTGGTCAATGTCCGAGCGTTCGCTGTAGTCGTTGTCCGCAAGCTTTAAAGCGACCGATTTCATCTTGGAAAGCGGTTTTGTAAAGGAAAAAGACATTATAATCGAGAGTATAACCGTTATAACAAGTGCAATTAAAATACAAAAAACTATTATATACAAAGCCCTGTTTATGGCATGGTTAATCTCGGAGACAGGGGAATGCACCATAACGGCGCCTACTATCTCTTCCCCTATAAATATCGGAACGCCCACCATAAGCCCCGTGCCCACAATCGCTTCGCTTAAACTTCCCCTATGAACCGTTTCGCCGTTAAAAATATTTAAAACATCACCCTCAAACTCTTGCGGAAGTTTTTGCAAATCAACCGTTTTTGTGTCGGCGTCCGCAAAAGCAACGTTCAACTTTTCATCGACTATCCAAACCTCTGCGTTCATAATTTGGTGAACATAGGTTATTAAACTTTCAAAATCAAAACTCTCGCTTTGTTGTTCCAAAAAAGTTTGCCCCTTAACCTCTTTAACGGGGGTCACGGTAAACGAGACGGCTTTTGCGGTTTGTTCGAGATGTTCCCTATGAAGGTCTATTATATAGCTGCTGAACAGAATAAAAAATATAGTTCCGATAACCGCCGAAAAGATCAAAAGGGTAGCGGTAAATTTAAGGCTTAGCTTTATAGCGATTTTATTTTTAAACATTCTCTTCAACCTCGAATTTATATCCAATTCCCCGAATTGTTTTTATGTTCCATGTTGGGTGGTTATAACCGTCAAGCTTTGCCCTTAATCTTTTAATATGGCTGTCGACCGTTCGGTTGTCGCCATAATATTCGTAGCCCCAAACGCTGTTTAGCAGGTTTTCTCTCGTAAAAACTTTATTTTTTGAGTTTGCAAGGGTATATAGTATTTCTATCTCTTTTTTAGTTAACGAAACCTCTATGGTATCAATCGTTACAATATATTTTTCAAGGTCAATTTTAAGGTCGTCGAACGTTATCGAACGGCTTGAAACCTCATCTTTGTTAAGCCGTCGCATAATAGCCTTTATCCTTGCTATAACCTCGCCCGGCGAAAACGGTTTGACTATATAGTCGTCCGCTCCGATTTCAAGCCCCATAATCCTCTCGAAGTCCTCCCCTCTCGCCGTAACCATAATTATCGGTACATTTGAAAAACTTCGTATTTCTCGACAAACCGCAAACCCATCTTTGTTCGGCATCATAACATCGAGCAAAATTATGTCGGGGTTTTGATCTTTTGTTTTAGCGATTGCCTGTTCTCCGTCATACGCAACCATTGGGATATAGCCCTCTTTTTTTGCGTATTCCTCTAAAATTGAGGTTATCTGTTTGTTGTCGTCTACTATTAGTATTTTTAACATAACTACCTCTATAATATAGTTTGCCTTTATTGGGTGTGGACAATGGCGTTGATTAACTTTTTAGATATATCCCCCGCCGTCGGCGGGGGATATATCTAAATCAACTCTTTTTGTCCACTCCTCCTTCATTATATCAAAGTTTTATGTTTTTATTGTGTTTTTTGTAAAGTTGTTTGATAGCTTGAAAACTTCAAGACGTTAAACATGAAACTATATCTTTCAGTTAAATACAAATCACAACATAGAATTGCCGATACAACACTACTCACATTGAGGATTTACAATCTCAAACCTTTTGTCTTTGTTTTTTTCGCCCCACTCACACATCATCTCAAGTATCGGAAACAACGTTTCCCCTTTTTTGGTTACAGAATATTCAACTCGTGGGGGGATTTCGCTAAACGCTTGCCGCACAATTAAACCGTCCGCCTCAAGCTCTCTGAGTTGGTTTGTCAACGTTTTTTGAGAAACTTGCGTTACTGCGCTCATTAAATCTTTAAAACGCATAGTTCCGTCTTCGATAAGCATATATAAAATCAAAGGCTTACATTTGCCGCCAATCATTTTAAGAGTTATTTCAATTTCTGAATTTACAATTATTTTATCCATTGGTTACCTTTCTTTCTCTAAGCGAAAAAAATGTGCCTTATTGACTAATTTACTTTTCGCTAATATAATACAAACATCTATTACAGTATTTTATACTATAATAATAAAAATGTCAATTAGAACAAAGGGAGAATAACATGAAAAAATTAGTTGTAATAACAGGCGCAAGTTCGGGGTTTGGCAAGGCT
>CAYJFO010000112.1:0-5601 GCA_964369645.1 uncultured Oscillospiraceae bacterium
AACGCATCAAAGCTTTTTTTGCAAGAAGTGCCGCTTTGTCAAACGTTCCGCCTATCCCAACTCCAACAACCATTGGAGGACATGGGTTGGGTCCCGCAAGCTCTACAGTCTCCAAGATAAAATCTTTAATTCCCCCTAAACCAGCAGACGGCTTAAACATACGAATAGCGCTCATATTTTCGCTGCCAAAACCTTTAGGGCCTACAGTAATTTTAATCTTGTCACCCGGAACGATTTCTGTATAAATCATAGCCGGAGTATTATCCCCTGTGTTTCCTCTGCGAACCGGATCGGCTACTACAGACTTTCTAAGATATCCTTTATCATACCCTCTACGGACCCCTTCATTCACAGCGTCAGCTAACAAATCACCGACAATATGAACATCTTGTCCGATTTCGAGGAAGACACACGCCATTCCCGTGTCTTGGCAAATCGGAAGTTTTTCCGCGTCTGCAATTTCATAGTTTTGTATGATTTTATCTAATACATCCTGAGCCATTGGCCAGTCTTCTTGTTCTCTGCAATTTTGTATCGCACACTTTACGTCTTTTGGCAGATGTTGATTTGCTTCGATGCAGAGTTTTTCAACTACATCGGTTATTTTACTTGCTTGAATTTCTCGCATAAGATTCTCCTTTTATATATCCTCTATCTCTCGTGACGAGCGTATTTCGGAAGTAGTAACGGCGAAACTTGTTCTGTTTCAACTCCCGCTGTCTTTAATTCTTGTGCATATTCCTTTATATGGTCAATGTTCATAGCGCCAAGTTCAACCGCTTTTGCTTTTTCTGCCGCAGCTTTTCCAGCTTGACGTCCAAATACAATTATATCAAGAAGCGAATTGCCCATCAAGCGATTTCTTCCGTGGATTCCTCCAACAGCTTCCCCTGCCACTAGCAAGTTATCAAACGCTTTGGTGCTTCCATCACCCTCAATTTCAAGACCACCGTTTTGATAATGAAGCGTTGGGTAGATTAGAATCGGTTGTTCTCTCATATCGATTCCATAGTTCAAATACATACGAAGCATTGCCGGAATACGTGCTTCAATCGTTCCCGCTCCTCCGATCATTTCAATCATAGGGGTGTCGAGCCATACGCCGCTTCCTAGTGGAGTCTCGACGCCTTTTCCATGAGCGGAACACTCGCGAATTACCGAAGCCGCCGCAACGTCACGTGTCTCGAGCGGATGCATAAAAGCTTCTCCGTCTTTATTGATTAACATAGCGCCAAGAGAACGAACCTTTTCTGTCACAAGCGCTCCAAATATCTGCGAAGGGAACGCCACCCCTGTCGGGTGATACTGGATTGTGTCTTGGTATAAAAGCGGCGCTCCAAGGCGGTAGCCCATAACAAGGCCGTCTGCCGTTGCTCCGTAATGGTTTGATGTTGGGAAGTTTTGATAGTGTAGTCTTCCCGCTCCGCCCGTTGCTATGATTACCGTTTTTGCTTTTGCAACCATGTAATCATCGGTCTCCATATTTAAAAGAACCGCCCCAGCAACTTGACCTTTATCGTCTCTGATTAGCTCTACCGCCGAAGTAAATTCAACCACCGGAATACCTCTGTTAATTACTTCATCACGAAGTGTACGCATTATCTCCGCTCCCGAGTAATCTTTACAAGCGTGCATTCTCTTTCTTGATGTACCACCGCCATGAGTTGTAACCATTCTTCCATCTTCGCCTTTATCAAACATAACGCCTAGATCGTTTAACCACTTAATCGCATCGGGCGCTTCCATTACAAGACGTTTTAAAAGCTCCGGCCTTGCCGCATAGTGTCCGCCACCAAACGCGTCTAGATAATGTTGAACCGGCGAATCGTTCTCTTTGTCTGCCGCTTGAATTCCGCCTTCCGCCATCATGGTGTTTGCGTCGCCGATACGAAGTTTTGTAACTATCATTACGTTAGCGCCAGCTTCGTGGGCTTCAATAGCCGCCGAACAACCTGCCCCACCTGCGCCGATTACAAGAACATCTACATCGTATTCAACTTTGCTAAGATCGATTTCCTCGCCTAGAATACGGCTGTTTGAATGAAGCAGATCGCTTAATTCTAAAGGAGCTTTTTGACCTTTGTTCTTTCCTACTTTAATCTCTTTAAACCCTGTGGTTCTATAGTCCGGATGGAAACCCTCTAGAAGGGTTTCTTTTTCCTCGGCTGTCATACGTCTTGGCTCTGTCTTCATTCTTTCTGCGCGCGTTGCCTCTACGTTTTTTATCGATTCAAGCATTTCTGCTGTAAACATAATCTTACCCCTCCTTATTTTTCAATCTCTCTTGTATTATATAGTTCTTTCATCTCTGTAATCGGTTTTTGCATAATCTGCTCAATCAATGCGTCAAACGCTCCCGTTCTAACTTCCTCTACTCGGTTTACAAGGTGCTCTGTCTTAGGCGCAATATATTTGCCGGTTAGACGTCTTGATAGCAATCCTACGTGTGGATGGGAGATGCCTGCGGGACAACGAGTTACGCAACAACCGCAACCTACACAGTCGAACGATTCTTCCGCACAAGCTTCAAAGTCTCCACGTTGTGCTAGCGCAATATATTGCATTACATTTAAATCTTGTGTACATGCCTTTGTGCAAGCGTTACATCCGATACAACTATAAATCTCGGGGTATAATTCCATCATAATCTGCTCTGTCGGTTTGATTTCGTTGATATCGTATGCTTTCTTGTCTGAGGGGAAGAACGGAATACTCGCGATATACATTCCTTCCTCTACTTGTGTTTGACATGCGAGGCAAGTCTTAATCTCGTTTTTTCCTTTAACCCTATAAATTGTTGCACATGCCCCACAAAATCCGTGGCGACATCCACAACCTCTTTTTATCGTGTATCCTACATACTCTTGAGCAGTCATAATCGTAAGCTCAGCAGGCACGCTATATTTTTTACCATTAAAATATACATTTACCATTTTTTGCATCTTGGGTACCAATCCTTTCTGTTTTTGTTAATCGATTTATTACAACTATTCGGCTTGCTAATACTCGTCCGGTAGTTCATCTACTTCGTCACAACGAAATACAGGACCATCTTTACATACATATTTCGAACCGATGTTACAACGTCCACATTTTCCAACTCCACATTTCATACGAAGTTCTAATGTAGTGTATGCTTGTGACTTGTTAAACCCTAGTTCTTCTAACGCTCCCAAAACGAACTTAATCATGATTGGCGGACCACACACGAGAGCAACCTTATCAGTTGTAAATCCGAGTTCCTTAAGATAGGTCGGCACGAATCCAACGTGACCATCCCATCCCTCTTGTTCTCTATCAATTGTAAGGTGAACATTTACTCCAGCAGTTTTCATCCACACTTCTTTTATTTCTTTTAACTGAACCAAGTCGTCCGCAGAACGAGCACCGTACAAGATATCTACAGTTCCGTAGTTGTCGCGATTGTCAATTACATAATTAATAACTGAACGAAGTGGTGCTAACCCGATACCGCCGGCTATAAACAACAAGTTCTTTCCTTTTAATTCTGTCTCAACGGGAAAATTGTTTCCGTATGGTCCACGAACAGCCACTTGATCGCCTACTTCTAATCCGTGAAGATAATCTGTAAGTACTCCACATTTTTTTATGCTATATTCTTGATATTCTTTATTCGTAGGTGAAGAAGTTATTGAAAACATTCCTTCGCTAATACCTGGGACACAGATCATTGCGCATTGTCCCGGAAGGTGTTCAAATAATTTGCCACCGTCTAAAGCATTGATACGAAACGTCTTTACATCGGGCGTCTCTTGACGAATATCTGTAATCACACCCACTAGTGGAATTAAAGCATCGTGTCTAAATCCCGGGTTACATGTACATTCGTGGCTCATTATTCGTTTCCTCCTTGTGTTTCGAAAGACTTAATGACTTTAACAATATTTAATGATGACGGACATTTTGCTACGCAACGTCCACATCCTACACAAGAATAAACCCCCTCGTTGTTAGCGGGATAGTACACCAATTTGTGCATAAATCTCTGGCGGAAACGTTGTAATTGAGATGTTCTGTTGTTTCCATGAGCCATCATTGTAAAATCAGAATACATACAAGAATCCCAACAACGATATCTTTTGACTTCTTTTCCTGTGTTATAATCTTTGATGTCGTAACACTGGCATGTCGGACAAACAAAGGTACACGTTCCACACGCAAGACATGCGCTATAAAGCTCTTCCCAATTTGTTGCGTTGAATTTTTGTTCTAAAGCCTCTTCGTTCCATCCTTCTAAAGACAGATTGCTATATGGTAGTTTTTCTATAATCTCTTTGATTTCTGCTTTTTTAATTTCTACTTGTTGTTCGGTAGTTTCTTCTAGCAAAGAATCCACTATCTTTGTTAAGTTTTCGCCTTTTTGAGTGTTTGCTTTCCAAAACAGTTGTTCTCCAACTATCCAAGTTGATACATCTGCGCCGGCTTCTGCCGCGTCTATTCCAAACACGTTGCAAAAACAAGTTTCTTCCGGCTCGTTACAAGCAAGCGAAACGATGGTAGCATGTTCTCTTCTGGAAGAGTAGAAAGTATCAACAGGTTCTACTAGGAATACTCGGTCTAAAACTTCTACCCCTTTTACATCACAAGCCCTCATTCCAAAGATCACAAAATCTTGATTAATTATTTCTTCCGGAATAACCGTAATGTTTTTTCCGTCTTGCTTACAAGTGTACAAGTTCTCGCTTTGTGGGAAAAATGCATCTTTTGCAGATTTTACTGTGTTTAATGTCTTCAAATCAACTTCAAGTTCGCTATCCCACGCCGCATAATCTGTCTGGCCGCTTATTTTTGCCGGAAGATATAGTTCTTTCGTTTGTTTGATTAGAGAAAATAAAGCCGGCAAATTGTTTATTGATATTTTTTTCATGCCTTATCCCCTTTCTCCGACGATACTTGGTTCTACATCGTCTAGTTCGAAGTTTGTAAGTGGCCCTTTTTCTTCCGTATCATTTCCAGCTTGAAATTCGCCATAGAATTGATTGATATCTTTTATGAATTTACGATTGAACAGCTCTAGAGGAATTCCTTCAGGACATACTCTCGCACATTCTCCACAATCTGTACAACGCCCTGCTACGTGATAAGCACGAATAACGTGGAACATCTTTTCTTCAAAAGAGTCTGTATTTGCTTTTTGTGCGCTATCGAATTTGTCGCTATCAAATACGCATTTCACACAGTTACATGCCGGACAGGCATTTCTACAAGCGTTACAACGGATACACTTGCTAAGCTCTGATTGAAAATATGCAAATCTTTCTTCAGCAGACATTGCTTCAATCTTTGCTACTGTATCAAATCGCTCTTTGCTGTCTGTCTTAATCGACTCTCCAAGAGTTTCATCAAAGATTTTATGTTCTTTTCCTTTACATACTAAGCAACGCTCTAGCATTGCCGATTCGTACGAACACGTTTTTTCTCCGTAAAGTGTCTTAACCGTAATTGTTTCGCTTCTATCTAGTCCACCGATACCCTCGATGCTTTCAATTCCTTTAATACCTTGAGCTTTCATCTTTTCGACATCGAGTTTCCCTTGACATCCAACGCCAATGATATATGTTTTTTCTCGGTCTACGCGAT
>CAYJFO010000113.1:0-5534 GCA_964369645.1 uncultured Oscillospiraceae bacterium
TTGTTGTCACAAGAGTTGTTGCATTAAGTCTTTCAGACAATCAATTTGCTTGGATATTTGGTGTTGCTTATGCCGCGTTTCTTTTTTTAAGCGCGGTGACAATATTGAAGTTTCAGATAGTCTGTCGAGAGCACGAGCTTAATTTGATTGCAAAAAAGGAAGAGCAAACCCAAACGGATTGATGCAAAATTTATTAAATTTTGCAGGTAGCAAACAAAGATGTTTATAAATAATTGTCGAAAAGCGACACCTTCACTATTAATTAAACACAGTATAAAAAAGGGGCATTATTAAATTGGAAAAATTCATACCATTGTCGGTTCCAAACTTAAAAGGAAACGAACTAAGATATATCACACATGCGGTGGAAACCGAATGGGTTTCGATGTCGGGTCCCGACATACCAAAATTTGAACAAGCGTTGGCGGAGTACTTTAAAGCGCCGTCTGCGGTGGCTTGCCAAAGCGGTTCGTCGGCTCTTCATCTTGCGCTTATTGAGGCCGGAATTGGAGCGGGCGAGGGGGTTATAACGGCCGACCTTACGTTTATAGCGTCGGTAAACCCCATCATATACGCGGGAGCAAAACCGTTTTTCATTGGCTGCGACGACAGCCTTTGTATCGACCCGTCGGCGGTACAGGAATTTTGTGAAAACGAATGTGAATTTAAAGACGGAAATTTGTATGAAAAACAAAGCGGCGTCAAGATAACCGCTATAATGCCGGTCCACATCTTCGGAAATCTTGCCGATATGGAAAAGATAAACGACATAGCAAAGAGGTTTAACCTTATTGTTATCGAAGACGCTTGCGAGGCGGTGGGCTCTTTTTGGACAAGCGGAAGATATGCCGGAAAACACGCCGGAACGGTTGGGGATTTTGGCGCGGTTTCGTTTAACGGAAACAAGATTATAACGACGGGCGGCGGCGGAGCGGTTGTCGCAAAAGACCAAAAAAAACTTGAACATATACGTTATCTTTCGCAACAAGCAAAAGATGATGCGTTGAGATTTGTTCACAATGAGGTAGGATATAATTATCGAATGAATAACATTCAAGCTGCTTTGGGGGTGGCTCAACTTGAACAGCTTCCAAAATTTATCGAGACCAAAAAACAAAATTATCTGCGGTATATAAAAAACGGCGTTGAGTTGTTACCGTTTTCCGATGGTGTCGAGCCGAACTATTGGTTTTTTTCGTATAATGCAAACGGTAAACGCGATGAGTTGCTTGAAAAGTTACGTGAAAGAAAGATAGACTGTAGGCCGATTTGGGTTTTAATGCATAAACTTGAACCTTTTAAAGAATATAGATATTATAAAACCGAAAAAGCGGAATACTATCAAGACAACATTCTCAACATTCCGTGTAGTTCTAACCTTTCGGCGGACGACGTCGATTTTGTTTCACAAAATATAAACGAGATTATGGGAGAAAGATAGCTTGAATTTTTCCGATTACATTATAACCAAACAAAAAACCGTTTCCGAAGCCCTTAAAATATTACAGGAAAACGAATATAAACTGTTGTTTTTGGAACACGAAAACAAACTCGAAGGGGTCGTGACCGATGGAGATATAAGAAGATTTTTGCTGTCGGGCGGCAACATTTCGGAAAATGTTCAAAACGCAATTAAGACCGAACCGGTCATATCAAAAGGTTACCACGAAGGCGAAGCGAGAAGCATGATAGCCGAGCACCAGCTTATCTGTGTACCCATGGTTAAAGAGGACAACGAGATACATGCGCTTGTGTTTCGTGATTTTACGTTACACAAAAACACGACAAAGATTGATGTTCCAGTTATAATAATGGCAGGAGGTTTTGGAACGCGTTTAAAACCATATACAAACATACTTCCAAAACCGTTAATACCGGTAGGGCAAAAGACTATAACGGAACAGATAATAGATAGATTTTATAAATTCGGTTGTAAAAACTTTTCGTTTGTAGTAAACTACAAAAAAAATCTTATCAAAAGTTATTTCGCCGAGATAGCGTCCGACTATTCGGTGGAGTTTGTCGATGAGGACAAACCACTCGGAACGGGCGGAGGGCTCAGCTTTTACAAAGGCAAAATAGCTGACAGCGCTTTTGTCACAAACTGTGATTCAGTTATAGAAGCGGATTATTCCGATATATTCGAAGCACACAAACGCGACAAAAACACCGTTACGATGGTTTGTGCGCAAAAGATTGAGACGATACCATATGGTGTGGTTGAAACAGACCAAAGCGGAGAGCTTTTGGAAATTAGGGAAAAACCAAAGTCGTGTTTTCTCATGAATACCGGGTTTTATATAATCACGAAAGAGTTTCTAAACTATGTTAACGACGACGAGTTCCAACCGATTACCGATATTATAACGCGCTGTAAACAAGGTGGCCACCGTATTGGCGTGTACAAAATCGACGGCGAATGTTTTGTTGACATCGGTCAACTCGACGACCTCGAAAAGGTCGAGGAACTGTTAAAATAATCAGTAATGTGAGGATTGTTTTTTTATACAATGGAGGGGAATAGTGGGCGAAAGAAACAACAATAAAATATTTGAAATTCCTGTTATAATTCCGTCGCTTGAACCGGACGAAAAATTTTTAAACGCGGTAAAGGGATTTAAACAAGCTGGATTTCACAATCTCGTTGTGGTAAACGACGGGAGCGACGCGAGCTATGACGAGTTTTTTGATAAAGCAAGGGATGAATACGGTTGTGATGTTTTAAAACATTCGATAAACCTTGGAAAAGGCAGAGCGCTAAAAACGGCGTTCAACTTTGTTTTGGATAGATATCCAAATGCACGAGGTGCTGCGACGGTCGACAGCGATGGTCAACACAGTGTAGCGGACACGACAAACTGTATCGAGGCACTTTTAAACAACCCCGAAAAAATTATTCTCGGTTGCAGAAATTTTTCCGGACAAAACGTTCCGCTTAAAAGTTCGTTCGGAAACAAGTTAACAAGGTTCGTTATGGGGCTTTTGACAGGAATCAAGATAAGCGACACACAAACCGGCCTTAGGGTGTTGCCAAAAGAGTTTTTGAAACATGCCATTTCGATAAAGGGCGAAAGATTCGAATATGAAACAAATATGCTTATCGACAGCAAAAAATTTGGGTTTGAACTCTTTGAACAACCTATCGAAACTATCTATCTTGAGGGAAACAAAAGTTCTCATTTTAATCCGCTTACAGATAGCTTTAAGATATATGTAAGTTTTGCGAAATACTTGATATCGAGCGGTTTTTGTACTATATTAGATTTCGGGTTGTTTAACGTTGTTTCAAACGCCATAAAACTAGCAAACCCGTTTTCATATACCTATATTTTAACTGCAACCGTAGTTGCAAGGGTTGTAAGCTCGATTTTAAACTTTATAATAAATAGAAAACTTGTGTTTAAAACTAATGTTGGCTTTTATAGTTCTGCCGTTAAATATTTCGGACTAGTCATTGTAAGGATGCTTTTGTCGGCGGGTCTTGTTTCGCTTGTGCAGTTTAACCTAGGTGGCATCGAGGTGGTAAACAAGATAATTGTGGAAAGCGTTTTAATGGTATCGACATACTACATTCAACAAAGATATATCTTTAACAAGTAAAATAAACAGATTTTTTTTCGTGGGGCAAACCGCGGGAGCCATCGCAAAATAATAAGGACGGAATTTAAAACGATGTCATTTCTAGCAAATTTTGAACAGAAAATTATAAAAAACAAACCGAAAGCTTTGGTTTCGGTTTGTTTTGGAGTTTTTTTCACAGCTTTTTATATTTGGTTTCGCAGTTTTTCTTTTATGCCGCAACAAGTGTTGTCGGCTTTTTTTGTAGGATTTATGGGTATTTGGCTTTGTTTTGAACAAAGCTCAAAAGTTCAAAAGATAAACGCTGTTTTGTTTTCGGCGCTTATCTCGTTCTTCCTTGTTGCACGTTACACAATCGTAACCGAAAGCGGCGAACCGCTCCCGTGGGGTGTTCGCCAACTTCTTTATTTCGCTGTTCTTTTATTTTTTCTTTCGTTTATAACAAACGGAGCGTTTAACTTTGTCAAGAAAATCGATATATTTGATAAATCGGGCGAAAGAATAACTAAAAAGAGTTTCTACATATACTTTGCTATACTAACGGTTTTTTGGTTACCGTATTTTATATCATACGGCCCTGTTAAAGTTTCGGCGGACAGCGCCTCGGTTATCGACCAAGCGCTCGACGGAATTTTAAACGACGGTTTTCCAATTATGTATACGTTGCTTTTACGATTGTTTTTAAACTTTGGGTTAATGATAGGGAACATTCAGATAGGTGCGGCGGTTTTTGGGTTTTTGTCTATGCTCTTTTTGGCTGCGGCGTTTGCGTACTCGATTTATTGGATGCGAAAAAAAGGTGCGTCACTTATTTTTGTCACAGTAGCGTTAATATACTTCGCAAGTTCTCCCGTTTGGCCGATAAACGGTTTCACAATCTGGAAAGATACTCCGTTTAACGCGACGTTGTTGATCTATATGCTTTATTGTTATGACATAATCGAGTCTAAAGGCGAACTTCTTAACACAAAAAAAGGGATGATAAACTTTGTTATAATTTCGGTTGCTCTTTGCTTTTTGCGCGGCAACGGTTGGCCAATAGTTCTTTTGGTGTGTGCCGTTTTGACGTTGATTTATCGGGTGAATTTCAAAAGGTTGGTGCCGGTATTTGCGGTTATACTTATTGGCGTAAAGATTATAACGGGTCCCGTTTACGGAATGTTTGGCATATATGGTTTGGGCGCGGTCGAGTCTATGGCGGTTCCTATCCAACAAATAGCATACTCGGTTAAAAACGGAGCGGTGCTAACAGAGGGGCAAGACGCGTTTCTTTCGCAGATAATCGAACCCGAAAAGATGGCAGAGCTTTACCGAAACACGACGGTGAACGACATCAAGTTTAATGCAGATTTTAACACAGAGTTTTTCAACCAAAATACGTCGGAGTTTATGAAAGTGTGGCTTGAGCTTTTGCCGCAAAACGTCGAGAGCTATCTAAATGCGTGGCTTTTGGAGACAAGAGGTTTTTGGCAAGTAGCGTTCCCCGAAACGGCGTTCACGGCGTACGACGTGTTTAACCCGCATAGGGGAATAACAAGCAAAAGCGACATAGTCGAAAATCTAACAGGAATTAATTTTAACGCTATTATAGAGATGAATAACAAATATATAACGCTTGCAACTGCTCAATTTTTTATTATATTCTGTGCTTTGTTTTTGCTTTCAAACAAAAAAGCGGCATTTGCTTTGCCGCTTTTAATCTCGATAGTTATTTGGTTGGGGCTTATGATTGGTGCGCCGGTATACCGTGATTTTAGATATCTTATGATAGCTCCTATGGCTATATTTGTGACGACGTTTATAACGCTAAAAGCGTTTAGGCTAAAAGCGTTTAGGCTGAAAGCATATTCAGAAAAAACCGACGAAACATAAAAATTTAGTCAAGGTTTGAAACATTGTGATTTTACGCTTAGGCGTATTTGATAAAATAAATACAAAAAGTTTAATCAAAAGGA
>CAYJFO010000114.1:0-5521 GCA_964369645.1 uncultured Oscillospiraceae bacterium
CTATATAAAAAGTCAAGTACATCCATCTCGTTACCACTGATTAAAGCGATAGTCTCGGAGGTTGAAACAAGATTATATATCATTCCGCTTAACTGTCTATTAATGGCCAGTTGCTGTTGGTTGGTAAGATCTTCTAAAGACACACGTGCGGCTTCGGTTAACTCTTCGCTGAACATATTAACGAACACCATAGTACAACTAAGCACTAATACTATACACATAAAGCATAATATTATCGTGTTTCTTATTCGTTTATTGTTCATTCCTCACCTCTTGAAAACGTGATACTGTATTTATGGTTTAATTATTTACTATTAAACCATAAAAAAATTAAAGATAAAATACACATTTCATAGTATCATATTGCTAAAAAAATGTAAAGTATTTTAGGCATGTCGTCAAATAAAGTTAACTAATTATATAAACTTTCTTAACAATTACAATACGCTAATCTGAGTTTTTTGTAAGGGTCTCAAAAAGTTTTTTAAACTGACTTTCAATCTCTTCAAAACTTTCGAACTCTAAACTTAAACTACCTAAAATTTGGGGTAGTTTGCCATCAATATTCTTATTCATTAATTTTTGAAACTCAAAATATAGCACATCGTCATCTATCTGTTTTAATATCAACAGTTCATCGTCCAAGATATCTTTTTCTATATATTTTTCATAGATTACATTTTGAAGTATCTGCTCAATCTCAAGATACTTTGTAAGATTAGCTTTAAGTGGTCTTGTCACATCTCCAAGATATGCTTCGCTCGCATCATGCAAAAGACAAAGTAGTTGTACAGTTTTTGAATATCCTCGACTCTTTGCTTCTATACAACAATTTATAGAATGTTGGGCAACTGAATAAAATCGTTGTAGATGTCCATTTCCACGGCACAAAAGTGAAAGCGAATGTGCAATGTCTGTGATAAGGATTTTATCTTTATCCGGGTTAATTGGGTCAAACTCTTGTCCGCTAAAAGTTGTAATGCATTTCATAATTTTAATACTGTCCTTGCTTTATAATTTATTATATCTATTTTAAGAGGAAAACAAAAAAGCAAACAAGCAAATGCTTGTTTGCGGAAAAACACCATAGACGATATTATCGTTGTCACGCAATCTAATTACTATAACAATGCTACCAGATTATATAATTAAAGTCAATACACTAAAAAATTAATACGACATGTGGTTTTAAACTTTCCACATGTCGTATTGCGTCTTTTTTTATTTGATATTCTTAATTTGTTTTTCGTATTCGCTTATCTTTTGAAGGCTATCGTCAATCTTTGAAAACAGCTCTATACAATCTTGTTTTTTGATCTCACCATTATTAAGGTAAAATATTTCTCCAAGTTTTGCATAGTTTCTTTTTATCACATCTCTTTGTGAAGAAACTTTCATCCTCAAAGACGCAACTTCGGCAAATCCTTTGGTTTTATCAATAGTATTACCAGCGATTACTTTGCTTTTTTCAAAAGCTACACTAGCATACTCTTTTGACTTTCCCGAAACAACTTTTGCAAATCTGCTTCCCTTACTCTTAACAACCCTTGCAAATTCTTCAGCGGTTTGTTTAGCGTGACTTTGTGCATCCTCCGCAATTTTCACCGTATCCGACACCACAGGCACATCAAGCACCTTTGTATCTTCTACCGTGGTAATCGTCAGTTTTGTTTCGTTCTCTGCCATGACACACCTCATGTTTCAAAAGATTTTAAGCTTGTTGGTTAATAATGTCCTTAACCTTCATAAGTCTTGTGGTTGCGCTTCGTTCATTTTCGTCAAGTTTCATCTTGATAAACCTAATTTGACCTTCCATCTCGGGTATCATGACATGTTCAAGAGCGTTAACCCTTCTACGTGTCTTTTCGATCTCGTCCGCAAGCATGTTACACGTCTTTTCGGTTTCAGCAAGGTGGATAAGCGACGGAAGTATGCCGGCTAAGTGTAAAACGGAATCGTCGAGTTCGCTCGAGGTAAACGCAAACGAATACGAAAGGTCCATCGAACCACCGATGTCTTCAAGCCGGAGCGTCGGAACTTCTACGCTCATGATGTTAGCCGTGCCGGTAGAAACCTTCGCTTCTCTTACCGGATATAGGAGAGCTTCGTTGACCGAGCTGTCCCCCATCTCCGCTTTAATTCCGGCAAAACCATCCATCGCTTCCGTAAGCGATTTTTCACAGTTCATTCTAAGCTCACGTTGTTTTTTAACAAGCTCAATGAAACGGCGAACCATTTCGTCACGCTTATCCTTCAAAAGCTTGTGACCACGTGTCGCAGTTTTAAGCCTTTTTTTAAGACGAGTGAGCTCCATTCTGGTTGGATTTATCGTTTTTGCCATAATAAATAACCGTGCCTTTCTTTCTCCAAGCTAAAAGTTTCAGTTTCAGTGTGACTTTTTTACATTGAAACTTCAACTTCAACATGAAAATCTTTGATTTTCATGTTCTACTCCTCTTCAGAAGTCGGTAGATATTTTTCGATATATTCATCCTTAATACGTTTAAGCTCAGTTTTGGGAAGTATCGAAAGCAGTTTCCAACCTATTTCAAGGGTTTCTTCTATAGTTCTGTTGGTTTCGTAACCTTGCGATACATACTCGGCTTCGAACTCGGTTGCAAACTTTGCATAAAGTTTGTCTACCGGAGAAAGCGCAGCATCACCCAAGATAACCGCAAGCTCTTTTGCGTCTTTACCTCTTGCGTAAGCCGCAAACAGCTGGTTCATTGTGTTCGCATGGTCTTCCCTTGTTTTTCCGTCGCCAATTCCCTTATCTTTAAGACGCGAAAGCGAAGGCAAAACATCGATAGGCGGTGTTAAACCTTTTCTATATAGCTCACGTGAAAGTATGATTTGACCCTCTGTTATGTATCCCGTAAGGTCGGGAATCGGGTGAGTTTTGTCGTCTTCAGGCATCGAAAGGATTGGAATTTGGGTAATTGAACCTTTGTTTCCTTTAATTCTTCCAGCTCTTTCATAAAGGGTTGCAAGGTCGGTGTACATATATCCAGGATATCCACGACGTCCCGGGATCTCTTTACGAGCCGCCGAGATTTCACGAAGAGCTTCCGCATAGTTTGTAAGATCGGTTATAATAACGAGAACGTGCATACCGAGTTCGTACGCAAGATACTCTGCACAGGTTATAGCCATACGCGGAGTTGCGATACGTTCAACAGCAGGGTCGTTAGCAAGGTTCATAAAAAGAACCGCGCGTTCGATAGCTCCCGTTTTTCTAAAGTCGCTTATAAAGAAGTCTGCTTCTTCAAATGTGATACCAACAGCAGCGAAAACAACCGCAAATCCTTCGCCCGTTCCCCTAACCTTCGCTTGTCTTGCAATCTGTGCCGCAAGTTGGGCGTGCGGGAGACCGGAACCCGAGAACACGGGAAGTTTTTGTCCACGAACCAACGTGTTTAGTCCGTCGATTGCGGAAATGCCGGTTTGGATAAATTCAGCAGGATAGTCACGTGCCGCTGGATTGAGCGGCGAGCCGTTTATGTCGAGTTTTTTCTCGGCGATAACGGCGGGACCACCGTCTATCGGGTTACCCATTCCGTTGAAAACCCTTCCAAGCATGTCGGGCGAAACGTTAAGCATCGTTCCGTGTCCGAGAAATCTTGCTTTCGAGGTTTCGATTTTAAGCCCTTGAGAGCTTTCAAATAACTGTACCAACGCTTTATCTTTGTTAACTTCAAGAACTTTTCCGAAACGGATTTCTCCGCTTTCTTGTTCTATTTCGACGAGTTCGTCATACTTAACTCCATCGACGCCTTCTATAAGCATCAAGGGACCTACGACCTCACGAATTGTTTTGTATTCTTTACGCATTATTCGTCTCCCCCTTCAGTTAAGTCTGCAAATTCTTTTTCAAGTTCTTTTATGATATCTTTAGAGATCGACTCAAACTCTTCGTCAGGTATACGTTTAAGTCTTGCGATTCTTTCAAGGATTTTCATGCTTGTGAGCTTACTAAATACTACGTCTTTGTCAAGCGCTTCGTATGCTCTTTCGTTCCAAAGCAAAATGATGTTAAGCATTCCCGCTTGTTTCATAGCCGACGTATATGTATCGACATCTTCAAAAGCATTTTGTTGTAGGAAGTCTTCTCTTATACTTCTTGATGTTTCAAGCGTTACGCGGTCTTTGAATCCAAGAGCATCGATACCGACTAGTCGTACAATTTCTTCAAGCTCCGACTCTTCTTGGAGAAGTTCCATTGTTCTTCCGACAAGTCTTTCCCAATCGGGGCTAATATTTTTGCCAAACCAAGTTCCCATAGTTTCTCTATAAAGCGAATAGCTTGTAAGCCAGTCGATAGCCGGGAAATGTCGTCTGTATGCAAGGTTTGCGGAAAGTCCCCAGAAAACTTTAACTATTCGAAGCGTAGCTTGCGAAACAGGTTCCGAGGTGTCTCCTCCCGGAGGTGAAACTGCGCCGATAGCGGTTATAGCTCCCTCGCGTTTGTCCGAACCCAAGCAACGGACAATTCCGGCTCTTTCATAGAACTCGGCAAGACGTGACGAAAGATACGCAGGGTATCCCTCTTCACCGGGCATCTCTTCAAGACGTCCCGACATTTCACGAAGAGCTTCCGCCCAACGAGAAGTAGAGTCCGCCATGATAGCTACTTTGTATCCCATGTCGCGGAAATATTCCGCAATTGTAATACCGGTATATATAGAAGCTTCACGAGCCGCAACCGGCATGTCTGATGTGTTTGCTATGAGAACGGTTCTTTTCATAAGAGGAAGACCGGTTCTCGGGTCTTTAAGCTCGGGGAACTCCATAAGAACGTCGGTCATCTCGTTTCCGCGCTCTCCGCAACCAACATAAACAATGATGTCGGCGTCCGCCCATTTAGCAAGTTGGTGTTGTACAACGGTTTTTCCGCTTCCAAAAGGACCAGGAATAGCCGCAACGCCACCTTTTGCAATCGGGAAAAGAAGGTCGACAATTCTTTGACCTGTAATCATAGGTTCTGTCGGAGCTTTCTTTTCTGCGTATGGTCTTCCCTTACGTACAGAACAATATTGAAGCATAGCAACTTCTTTAACCGTTCCGTCCTCAAGTTTAATCTTTGCAATTATCTCTTCGATAGTTGCGCTTCCGTCAAGTATGAACTCAACTTTACCTTTAGCGCCTACCGGAGCCATTACTTTGTGTAAAACTGCGGGTGTTTCTTGAACCGTTCCGAGAACATCGCCCGGTTCAACCTCGTCCCCAACTTTAACTGTGGGTTTGAACTCCCATTTAATCGTTCTATCTAGTTTTGGAAGGTCGATACCCCTTGTTATACGGCTTCCTTCTGTCGCAAAGATAGTTTCGAGCGGACGTTGAATTCCGTCGAAAATTCCGCCGATAAGCCCCGGCGCTAGTTCAACCGAAAGCGCTTGACCTGTAGCGTAGACAGGTTCGCCGGGTCCGAGCCCCGCCGTTTCTTCGTAAACCTGTATCGACGCCAAGTCTCCGCGAAGTTCGATAATCTCTCCTATAAGACGTTTATCGGAAACCCTTACAA